>NZ_AUIW01000006.1 GCF_000423905.1 Thermus antranikianii DSM 12462
TGGGTACAGGATTCGGGGGCCTTCCTGCGGTTCTACGGGTACCCCAAGGTGCTTTGGCCGTACCTGCGGAGCACCAACCTGATGGAGCGGTTTATCCGGGAGCTACGGCGGGGGACGAAGGTGCGGGACCACAAGTTTCCTAAGGAAGAGGCGGTGTACAAGCTTCTTTACCTGGAGTCGGAGAGGCAGGAAGGGAGGTGGGCAGAACGGAAACTAAAGGGGTTCTCGGAGGTGAAGGAGGTGCTGGAGAAGATGCTTCAGGAGCGGTATGCCCCCCGTACACAGACTCTTACACATAACTCTTGACACGACCAGCCCCTCAAGATGGTCTCCACCATCTCCTACGCTAAGGGGGCCGGGAAACTGGTGATGGAAGCCCGGGTGGCCGCCATCGTGGCGAGCCACTTTAACCCCGAGTGGATCGTAAACCTCAAGGAGTCGGGCCAGACCTGGCTGGTGGACTACTCCAATCTGCACAAGAAAGGCCGGCCCCTGCCCATCACCATGATCGACACCGATCTCTTCCTGCACGATGGGGGCTGGGCCCTGAAGCGCTACTTCATCGTGGCGGCCAACGCGTTGAACAAGCTGATCGTAATAGATACCAAGACCCGGGAGTTCGCAGCCGAGGTGGAGGCGGGGGTCAGGCCCCACCCGGGCCGGGGTTCCAACTGGGAGCATCCCACTTACGGGCCGGTTTGGGCCACGGGGAACATCGGTAGCCCCGAGGTGACCGTGGTGGGGGTGGATCCCGAAAAGCATCCCCAGTACGCCTGGAAGGTGGTCAAGCGGATCACCCTGCCCTATACCGGCAACCTCTTCATCAAGACCCACCCCAATAGCCCCTGGGTCATCGTGGACTTCCCCATGAGCCCGAGTCCCCAGGCGGCTGCCAGCCTCTGCGCCATAGACAAGCGCAAGCTGGAGGTGGCCAAGTGCTGGGAGGTGCCGGGAGCCCAGGAGCTGAAGGCCCGCATGGTGCATCCCGAGTTCAACAAGGGTGGGACCGAGATCTGGGTTTCCGCCTGGGGCTCTAAGGACACCCCTACCTTCATCGTGGTCTACGATGCCCTTACCCTCAGGGAAAAGGCCCGCATCACCGGGGACTGGGTGCGCACCCCTACGGGGAAGTTCAACGTGTACAACACCGCTTACGACATCTACTAGCCTGCTGGGGTGAGGGCGGGGAGCGCCCAGGCGCTCCCCGCTTGGCCTTGATCCCGGTCATGGTCGGCAGGGAGTCTTCCGGTTAGCTTGCTCCCATGGAGCGTCCCGAGTTCGCCCAGTACCCGTATCTGGTGGCCTGGGAGGTGACCAACGCCTGCCTCCTTGCCTGCCGCCACTGCCGGGCCTCGGCCATGCCCCACCCCCTGCCTGGGGAGCTTTCCACGGAGGAGGGCTTGAGGCTTATAGAGGAGGTGGCCACCTACCGCCCTAAACCCCTCCTCCTCCTCACCGGGGGAGACCCCCTTGCCCGCCCTGACCTCCTTTTCCTCATCCAAAGGGCCAGGGAGCTGGGGCTTAAGGTGGGCCTCACCCCGGCGGCCACACCCCTTCTCACCCGGGAAAAGGTGTTCCAGCTCAAGGAGGCAGGGGTGACCCGGCTGGCCCTTTCCCTGGACGGGGCAAGCCCGAAAAGCCACGATGCCTTCCGGGGAGAGGAGGGCACCTTTGACCGGACCCTGGCGGCCCTGGAATGGGCCAAGGAAGCGGGGCTTCCCACCCAGGTGAACACCACCGTGACCCGGGAAAACTGGCCGGAGATCCAGGCTCTACCCGATCTCCTGGCGGAGAAGGGGGTGGTCCTTTGGAGCCTTTTCTTCCTGGTGCCCGTGGGACGGGGGGCCTTGTTAAAGCAACTCTCCGCCAGGCAGTTTGAGGAGGTGCTCCACTGGCTTTACGAGGTTTCCCTTTCCTACCCCTTCCATGTAAAGACCACCGAAGCCCACCACTTTCGCCGGGTGGTGTTGGAGAGGCGGAGGGAACTGGGTGCGCAGGACCGGGCCCTGGCGGCGGGAGAAAGCCTCCACCGGGAGTACTTCCAAGACGGTATGGAGCACTCCCGGCTTGGGGTTACGGACGGCAACGGCTTTGTCTTCGTGTCCGCCACCGGGGATGTGGCCCCCTCGGGGTTCTTGCCCGTTTACGCCGGCAACATCCGGGAGAAGTCTCTCCTGGAGATTTACCGGTATAGCTCCCTCTTTCAAGAACTCCGCAATAAGGACCTCCTCAAAGGGAAGTGCGGGGTCTGCGAGTACCGCTTTGTGTGCGGGGGAAGCCGGGCCAGGGCCTGGGCGGAAACCGGGGATTACCTGGCCAGCGAGCCCCGGTGCGTCTATGTGCCCCCGGCTTGGTTGGAGAAGGTGGGCAAAGTTTCCAGCGCAGGATGAGGGCTTGGGCGGGGGTGGGGTGCGGTTAGGCAAGCGGAGGACATTGGAGGGGGAAAGCTCTTTGGCCCACCAGTCCACCCGGGCCTTCTCCTTGCTGAGCCCTCGAGGCCAGAGGCAACCCAGCCACACCCGCACCCCGTCCTCTGGGGAAGCCGGCTCGAAAACGCGCTTTACCCTTAAAGCCATTCCGCCTCCGGGAGGACGCACTCCGGGCACTGGGCTCCTGTGAAGCGCACCCACTCCAGGACTTCCTCCACACCCTCTACCGGCCCCAGGTGGTAGATCTCCAGGAAGGGATCGGCCACCAGCACGCCCTTTTCCGGGATGGCGTGGACCAGGTTGCCGTCCCGGTCCAAGAGGAGGGGCAAGGGGCTTTCGTGGGCTTCTTGGGCGAGGAGGAAGGCCTGGGCCTCGAGGGCCGCAAGCTCTTCCTGGCGGAGGGCCAGGGCCTGGGCCACCCCGGGGTCCCGCAGGAGAACCAGGATCTTCCCCTTAAGGTCCGGCAGGTATACCCTTTCTCCCCCTGGGGTGTGGAGGGTGTAGGGGGGAAGGAGCTTTCTCAAAGCCACCATGCTCCATTCTCGTCTTACCCGCTTGCGCACGAGTGTGAGCTTGTTCCCGGCAGCCCTAGCAGGCTGGCCCCCGGGATCCCCTTGACCCCGGTCATGGACGGGCCAAAGGCCAGGGAGCAGGCTGGGCCTTGGAGGTAGCTATGCCCCACGTGATCTGCGAGCCCTGCATCGGCGTAAAGGACCGGTCCTGCCAGGAGGTCTGCCCCGTGGAGTGCATCTACGATGCCGGGGAGCAGCTTTACATCCACCCCGATGAGTGCATTGACTGCGGGGCCTGCGTGCCCGCCTGCCCGGTGAACGCCATCTTCCCCGAGGAGGATGTTCCCGAGCCGTGGAGGGTCTACATCGAGAAAAACCGCCAGTGGGCCCAGACCCTACCCAACGTGCACGTGTTGGAGGAAAGTTGATGCCGAGCCTAGGGGTGGAGGTGCGCCAGGAGGTTCCCTTCCTGCCCAAGGTGGCCTTTGCTCTCATATCCCTGGCTTCCGTGGGGGGGCGGTGTTTACCGGGCTTCGCCTGGGCCTCATCCCGGTCTTCATCGCCTATCCCCTGTATCGCCGGTGCTCGCCCGTAAGGGGCGTGTACCTTAGGGTGCGGCCTCTTCACCGCCTGGATAACCGTAAAGCCCCTTGTGCCTTGGGCTTGGTCCGGGCTAGGTGAGGTTAAGAAGACCCTTCCCGCAGGTGCAGTATCCCTTGTATCCCCATGTGCTGCCTGCACTTGCGTTGCCCCGTATACTGGGCCAATGGCCGATACATTGGCTCTGCTGCCCTTGTCTAGGTTCCCAGTTTCCTCTGGGATTTGCCGAGCGGGTTAAGGGCTGGCTAAGGGATGGGATATAGCGTTGCCGGAACGCCCACAGCTGCACCGAGGCCTGCCCCAGGGGGATTGACGTGAACCGGCTGATCACGGAGGTGAAGCGGCGGATCCTAGAGGAGGCCATCTGATGGAACCCGAGGTGGTGGTTGTCGGGGGTGGGTTTGCGGGGCTGGCCGCGGCCAGGGTCTTGGCCCGCTTCGGGGTTCCCTACCTCCTCGTGGACGCCAGAAACCACCACCTGTTCCAGCCCCTCCTCTACCAGGTGGCCACCGGTTTTCTGGAGGCCCCTGCCGTGGCCCATCCCTTGAGGTCCCTGGTGAAGGGAGGCCGCTTCCTCCTAGCCCGGGTAGAGGCGGTGGACTTGAAGGGGCGCTACCTGCTGCTGGCCGGTGGGGAAAGGCTTCCCTACCGCCGCCTCATCGTGGCCACGGGGAGCAGGCCTCACCCTCTGGGGATACCCGGGGCCGCAGCCTATACCTACCCTTTGAAGACCCTCGAGGATGCCCTTAGGATCCGGTATGCCCTGCTTTATCGCCTGGAGGAGGCCGCCCGTAGGGGGGCACCCTTCCGGGTCCTGGTGGTGGGAGGCGGGCCCACAGGGGTGGAGCTTGCCGGGGCCATGGCGGAGTTTCTCCGCCACGTGCTTCCCCGGGACTACCCGGAGGTGCCCAAAGCCCAGGTGGCCCTTTTGGAGGCCGGAGAGCGGCTTCTACCCTCCTTTAGTCCAGGCCTTGCCCGCTATGCCCTGGGGGCCCTGGAGCGTCTAGGGGTGGAGGTGCGGTTTGGGGCGAAGGTGGCGGAGGTATTTCCAAGAGGGATCTGTTTGCAGGGTGGGGCCCGCCTGGCGGGGGATCTGATCCTGTGGGCGGTGGGGGTTAAGGGGAATGCCCTCGTGGGTCTCCCTGTGGACCCCAGGGGGCGGGTGCCCACGGATCCCTGCCTGCGGCTTTCCCAACACCCCGAAGTGTACGTGGTGGGGGACCTCAACGGCCTCTCCTGGCCGCAGCTGGCCCCGGTGGCCCTAGAGCAGGGCCGGCATGCCGCCTTTAACCTGGTGCGGACCATGCGGGGAAAGGAGCCCTTGCCCTTCCGCTATCGGGACCGCGGCCAGCTGGCAGTGATCGGGCGTAACCGGGCCGTGGCCCAGATAGGGGACTTGGGGTTTTATGGCCTTCCCGCATGGCTCCTTTGGGCCTTGGTGCACCTTGCCGAACTCGTCGGTTTCCGCAACCGCCTCCTGGTCCTTTTGGATTGGGCCTACACCTATTTCTTTCGGGAGCCAGGGGTACGGGTTCTCCTGGGGGGACCGATGCCCGGCACGTTCCTTG
Source organism: Thermus antranikianii DSM 12462 (assembly GCF_000423905.1). Classification (NCBI taxonomy): domain Bacteria; kingdom Thermotogati; phylum Deinococcota; class Deinococci; order Thermales; family Thermaceae; genus Thermus; species Thermus antranikianii. The sequence continues at coordinate 5,110 of NZ_AUIW01000006.1, forward strand.
GCGAAGGACCCCTCATCCTTCCAGCTCCGCCTCGGCGTGGGCCAGAAGAGCCGTCTTGAATCTCTGGACGATGCCTTCCGTGGGCCGGTTTTCCTTCAGGGTAGTGAGAAGCTCTGCCAGTAGCTCCCGTACGAGCCCTGGCGCACGAGCTTTTCGTATTGGGCCTGAAAGAAATACCTACCCATCGCCATGGCTTGATGGTGGGGCCGATAGGGGTGTCCTGACCATGACCCAGGTCATGAGGGCCCCGGTGAAGGGAGCCCCCAGCCTTGGAGATGGCTCCAGCTAGCCCGTAGACTCCGCTCCCTCGCGAAGAAGGATGGCCCGTTTCACTTAATCAGCTCCCTTAAAGCCTGAGGATCGGGAACCTCCACCCGCCTTCCCTTAAGCCGAATGAGGCCCTGGCGGTAGAGCTGGCCCAGGTTGCGGGAAACCGCCTCGGGCACGGTTCCCAAAAGGGCGGCGAGCTCCGGGTTGGTGGGCAGGTGGAAGCCCTGCCCTTCCTGGGAAAGCTTCTCCAGGAGGAACTCGCAAAGCCTCTCCCGCACCTCGTGGAAGACCAGGCGGTCCAGAAGGTGCAGAAGCTGCCCCTGGCGGCGGGCCAGGTACCGGATCAAGGCCCGGGCTAAAGGAGGGCGGGCTTCCACCAGCTGGAAGAAGCGTTCCTTGGGAATGGCCAGGACCTGGCTATCCTCCAGGGCCTCGGCGCTGGCGGGGTAGGTGGGCCGGTCCAGGAAGAGGGCCACCTCGGCCAGGACCCGTCCTGGACCTTCCAGGTGGAGCACCACCTGCTTGCGCCCTTCGGGGTCCAGCTTGTACACCTTGATGAGGCCCCTTTCCACCACGAAGAGGGAGCGCACGGGCTCCCCCTCGAGGAAAAGCACCTCCCCCCGCTTTAGCCGCCTGGTCCTGGCCTCGCCTTCCAAGGCCTTGAGGTCCTCGGGGTTCAGGTCTCGGAAGAGGGGAACCTGCTTAAGATCCATTCCTTACCCCTTCAAGAAGCTCAGGCGCCTTTGTGCCTCCTCCAGGAAGGGCTCCAGCTTTAGGGCCCTGGCGTAGGCTTCCTTGGCCACCTCGAGGTAACCCAGGGCCTCAGCCAGCTCCCCCAGGCGCAGGAGGCCGGCAAGGGCCCGGTCCTGCAGGTAGTTTCTTTCCGCCTCCGCCCACTCCCCATAGGGGTCATCCCCGAAGAGGGGGCCCTTGTAGAGGTCCAGGGCCTGCCTTAGCGTTTTAAAGGCGGAAAGCCCGTCCTCGAGGTCAGCCTTGCGCATGAGCTCCTCAAAGCGTTCAAAGTCCAGGAAACGATCCTCGGGAAGCTTCAAGCGGTAGTATTCCCCTTCCCGTTCCACAATGCCGGGCAGGGTTTTGCGCAGGTGATAAACCAGGGTGTAGAGCTCCTGGCGGGCCTTGGCTGGCGGGAGGTCAGGCCAGAGGGTTTCGCAGATATCCTCCACGTAAAGGGCCCGGTCCTTGTTGGCCAGAAGGTACTTGAAAAGCTGGTAGGCTCCAGCCCGCCCAAAGCTTTTGGGAGTGAGTTCTTTCCCCCGATAGCGCAGGCGGAACTGGCCCAGGGCATAGATCTCCAGCTCCGGCGAGCCAGGCTTCTCCTGCGGGTGTAGGGGTGGAAAGAGGAAGGGAGTGGCCAGGCGGGAAAACCAGAGGGTAGGGGCCGCAGGACGGGTGGCGGGCTTGGGGGGACGGGCGTGGAACAGGGTGACCATGGCCACCACCTCCCCCCGGGCCCAAAGGGGCAGACAGGTCCTGGGGCGTCCATGGGCTTCGGGGCAGGGGGGAAGGCCGTTTTTGTAGCCCACCACTTCCCCTTTCCAGGCGGGGCAGTTTTGCATCTCGCACGGGGGGACCAGACCGGCTTCCCACCTCTCCCCGCTTCTGGCCACCACCCGGACCCCGGTGGCCTGGCTTAGGCGGCGGATCTCCCTGAGGAAGGCCAAACGGGCCTCGGAAACCTCGCCCCGGTAGAGGTGCTGGTGAAGGGCCTGTAGGCCTACCTCCCCTAAGCGGGTGAGGAGGGTGTACAGGGTGCTGGCGAAGAGAGGCCCGATGCGGGAGAGGGTTTCCAAGGGCTCCTGGTGGTCCAGGTTCGGATCCCGGGAGGCCAGGTTCAGGACGCCGATGAGCCCTTGGGGAAGCTCTAGGGGGTAGCAGATGTAGGTTTGGTATCCCAGTTGCTTTACCTTCTGGCGCAGGTACCTGGGGTCCTCCCCCAGGGCGTGGGTGAAGAGGGGTTCCCGCTTCAGGGCCACGATGCCGGGGTACCCCTCGCCCAGCTGGAACCAGGGTCGTTCCAGGAAGGCTTCGCGGTGGAGGCCCTCGTAGGCGGTGAGGATCAGGTGGTGGCCCTCGGGGTCGATCAGAAAGAGTTCGGCGGCCTCCATGCCTAGGGCCAGGCGCAGGGCCTTGAGGAACTCCTCCAGGGCACTGGGGAAGTTCTCCGGGCTTTGCAGGAGGTGCTGGGTAAGGCGGGAGAGCTCCAAGAGGAGGTCAGAGGGTTCAGCCCGCTCAGGATGGAGTTCCACCAGAAAGCCTCCCTCCTCCCGGTAGCCCAGGCACCGGAGGCGCCTGCCCTTGAGGAGAAGGGGCGTGCTGGCCCGGTAGGCCCCCCGCCTAAGCTCCCGTTGCACAGGGCACCGGGGGCAAAGGGGGCGGCCAAAGGGATCCTGCCCCTGGACCAGAAGGGCGCAGGGGAGGCCTCCTCCTTCCAAGCCCAAGGAGGGGTCGGCCTCGAGGACCGTGGCCACTCCCTTGGGGTCTAGCCGTAGCCGGGCCAAGGGCTTCATCGCCTCCCAGGATAGGGGGCTTCTTCTAGGACTTATGTCCCAGGGAAGGAAAGTGGGTGCCAGGCTTCCTCCCCAAACTGGAAGCCGGAGGTGAGGATGAAGGGCACGCGGTTCGTTCCCCTGGCCTTGCTCCTGGCTCTTTCCCCAGCGTTTGCCCAGGGGGGGAAGGCCCTTTACGGCCAGTACTGCGCTTCCTGCCATGGTGCAGAGGCACAGGGCATCCCCGGGGCCATTCCCCCCTTGGCGGGGAACCCCAAGGTGCAGGACGAGGCCTATGTGGTGAGGGTGGTGCGGCAGGGGCTTTCTGGCCCCCTGGAGGTGGGTGGGGTGACCTATAGCGGGGTCATGCCCCCCATGCCCCAGGTGTCTGAGGCCCAAGCCCGGGCCATCGCCCAGTATCTCAAGGGTTTATCGGGTACTCAGGCCGGGGCCAAAGCCCCGGCTCCCCAGGTGCAAGGGGATCCCGCTTTAGGCCGGGCTCTATACCTGGGGCAAAAGGCCTTGCAAAACGGCGGGGCCCCTTGCCAGGCCTGCCACACGGTGGCGGGGGTAGGCTTCCTGGGCGGAGGATCCTTGGGCAGGGACCTCACGGACGCCGCCAAGCGCCTGGGGGGCGAGGCGGGGCTTACGGCGATATTGCAGAATCCCGCTTTTCCCGTAATGCGGGAGGCCTACAAGGGGAGGCCCCTCACCGAGGCCGAAGCGGCGGCTCTGGCTGCTTTCCTGGTTCAGGTTTCCAACGAGGTGCCAAGGCCCGCTTCCCTGTATCTGGGCCGGTTCTTGGTGGCGGGATTGGTCCTTTTGGGACTCTTGTTGCTTTACCAGGCCATCCTCTGGCAGCTAAGGCCCAAGAGCCTGGCAGAGCGCATCCAAAGCCAGCTTAGGAGGTAAGCATGAAGGATTGGATCAGGGAAATAGAAAGTCCAGCGGAAAGGAAGTGGGAGGAGTTCTACCGCAACCGGTTCCAGCACGACAAGCGGGTGCGCACCACCCACGGGGTGAACTGCACGGGTTCTTGCTCCTGGGAGGTCTTCGTCAAGGACGGCGTGGTCACCTGGGAGCTTCAGGCCACGGATTACCCGAGCCTCGAGGCGGGCCTTCCCCCCTACGAGCCCAGGGGTTGCCAGCGGGGCATCAGCTTCAGCTGGTACCTCTATAGCCCCATCCGGGTGAAGTACCCCTACGCCAGGGGGGCTCTTTTGGACCTCTGGCGGGAGGCCAAAAAGCAGCATCCCGACCCCGTGGCTGCCTGGGAGGCCATCCAGAGCGATCCTCATAAGCGCAAGCGCTACCAGAAGGCCCGCGGAAAGGGAGGCTTCAGGCGGGTGAGCTGGGACGAGGTCCTGGAGCTCATCGCCGCCGCCGTGGTTTCCACGGTGAAGCGCTACGGGCCGGACCGGGTCATCGGCTTTTCCCCCATCCCGGCCATGAGCCAGATCTCCTACGCCGCCGGAAGCCGCTTCCTCTCCCTCTTGGGCGGCGTGCCCATGAGCTTCTACGACTGGTACTGCGACCTGCCCAACGCCTCCCCCGAGATCTGGGGGGAACAGACGGACGTTCACGAGTCCGCCGACTGGTACAACGCCCGCTTCATCGCGGTGATGGGCTCCAACCTCAACATGACCCGCACCCCGGACACCCATTTCATTTCCGAGGTGCGGCATGCGGGGGCCAAGCTCACCGTCTTTAGCCCCGACTTCTCCCAGGTTTCCAAGTACGCCGACTGGTGGATTCCCATCCATCCCGGCCAGGATGGGGCCTTCTGGATGGCGGTGAACCATGTCCTCCTCAAGGAGTACTACGCCGAGCGGGAGGTGCCCTACTTCCTGGACTACCTGAAGCGGTACACCGACGCCCCCTTCCTGATCGAGATCCGGGATGGCCGCCCCGGGCGCTACCTCAGGGCTAACCGCCTCTCGGAGTACGCCGAGGAGGAGAACGGGGACTTCAAGCTCCTCCTCTGGGATGAGGAGAAAGGCCCCAGGATGCCCGGAGGGACCCTCGGCTTCCGCTGGCAGAAGGAGAAGGGCAAGTGGAACCTGAAGCTGGAAGACCCGAGAACCGGCGAGCCCTTAAACCCCCGGCTTAGCCTCCTGGGGGCGGAGGACGAGGTCCTTCTTGTGGAGTTTGACGACTTCTCCTCCGACCAAAAGCTCAAGCGGGGCGTGCCCGTCAAGTACGTGGTGACCAAGGAGGGGGAAAAGGTAGCGGTGGCCACGGTCTTTGACCTCCTCATGGCCCAGTTCGGGGTGGGGCGGGGTCTTCCGGGGGATTACCCCAGGGATTACGGGGATGAACTGCCCTATACCCCTGCCTGGCAGGAGAAGTGGACCGGGATCCACCGGGATACCCTCCTTAAGTACGCCCGCTCCTGGGCGGAAAACGGCCTCAAGACCAAGGGGAAAAACCTCATCATCATCGGAGCGGGCATCAACCACTGGTACCACAACAACCTCATGTACCGGGCGGGGATCGTGGCTTTGATGCTCACGGGAAGTGTGGGGGTGAACGGCGGGGGCCTGGCCCACTACGTGGGGCAGGAGAAGCTGGCCAATCAGGCTTCTTGGGGTCCCATTGCCTTCGCCACCGACTGGGGCTACCCCCCCAGGCAGCAGAACACCCCGAGCTTCCACTACGTTCACTCCGACCAGTGGCGCTACGAGCGGGGCTTTTCCGCGTACGACAAGACGGCAGCCGGCCTAACGGACCACACCATAGACCACCAGGTCCGGGCGGTGCGCAAGGGGTGGCTTCCCTTCTTCCCCCAGTTCAACAAGAGCCCTCTGGAGGTGGTCAAGGAGGCGGAAGCCAGGGGAGCCAAGACCGAAGAGGAAATCATCCAGTACGTGGTGGAGGCCCTTAAGCGGGGGGAGCTGAGGTTCGCGGTGGAGGACCCCGACGCTCCTGAGAACTGGCCCAGGGTCTGGTTCATCTGGCGGGGGAACGCCATCGGTACCAGCGCCAAGGGGCACGAGTACTTCCTGAAGCACTACCTGGGCACCCACACCAACGCCGTGGCCGAGGAAAAGGCCGAGGGGCAGGTACAGGAGGTGGTCTATCGCAAGCCGGCCCCCGAGGGGAAGCTGGATTTGGTGGTGAATCTCAACTTCCGCATGGATACCAGCGCCCTCTACTCCGACATCGTCCTCCCCGCCGCCACCTGGTACGAGAAGGACGACATCAACACCACCGACCTTCACACCTTCATCAACCCCCTGCAGGCGGCCGTGCCCCCCGCTTGGGAATCCAAGCCCGACTGGGATATCTTCAAGGCCATTGCCAAGAAGGTCTCGGAACTGGCACAGGTGCACCTGCCCAACCCGGTGAAGGACCTGGTCATGATCCCCTTGCAGCACGACACCCCGGACGAGCTGGCCCAGGCTGAGGACCTGGACTGGAAGAAAGGGGAAGTAGAGCCCATTCCCGGCAAGACCATGCCCAAGTTCCGGGTGGTGGAGCGGGACTACACCAAGCTTTACGAGAAGATGGTCACCCTGGGGCCGGTGGTGGAGAAGGCGGGAGTGGGGATGCACGGCCTTACCATCCCCGTGGAGGACTTCTACAAGGAGCTGGCCGAGCGCCAGCCCCGGCTCTTCCAGGGGGAGAAGCGGCCGAGCCTCGAGGAGGCCCGCCAGGTGGCCGAGGCCATCCTCCTTCTGGACCCGGTTTCCAACGGGGAACTGGCTTACCGGGCCTTCTTGGACGAGGAGAAGAAGACCGGGGTCAGGCTCACGGACCTAGCCGAGGGCAACCGCCACGTGCGCATCTCCTTCAAGGACCTGGTGGCCCAGCCCCGCCGCCAGCTCACCACCCCCACCTGGAGCGCCATCATCAACCAGGGCCGGGCCTACAGCCCCTACACCTTAAACGTGGAGCGCCTCATTCCCTGGCGCACCCTTACGGGGAGGCAGCACTTCTACCTGGACCACCCCAACTACCTGGCTTGGGGTGAACACCTTCCCACCTACAAGCCGCGGCCGGACGTTCTCATGCTCCAGGAAACGGAAAAGAGCGCCCTCGAGGCCCAGGGCAAGCTCCTCAACTACATCACCCCCCACGGGAAGTGGTCCATCCACTCCACCTACTCGGAGAACCACCGCATGATGACCCTTTCCCGGGGAGGCTACCCGGTTTGGCTCAACGACAAGGATGCCGCGGAGCTGGGCATCAAGGACAACGACTGGGTGGAGCTTTTCAACGATAACGGCGTTTTCGTGCAGAGGGCCATCGTCTCCGCCCGCATCCCCAGGGGAACCGTCTTCGTGTACCACGCCACCGAGCGCACGGTGGGCATTCCCAAGAGCCCCTTAAGGGGCAAGCGGGCCGGCATGAACAACTCCATCACCCGCGCCCGCCTCAAGCCCGTTTTGATGTCCGGGGGCTATGCCCAGTTCACCTACGCCTTCAACTACTGGGGGCCGGTGGGGGTGAACCGGGACACCTGGGTCTTCGTGCGCAAGCTGGAAAGGCCCCCGGAGTGGTGAGAAAGGAGGAACGCCATGAAGGTTAGAGCCCACATGTCCATGCTCTTCCACCTGGACAAGTGCATCGGCTGCCACACCTGCTCCATTGCCTGCAAGAACCTCTGGACCGACCGCAAGGGTGCGGAGTACATGTGGTGGAACAACGTGGAAACCCGGCCCGGTGCCGGCTACCCCACGGGTTGGGAGGACCAGGAGCGCTTCCAGGGGGGTTGGAGGTACCAGGACGGCCACCTGGACCTCCGCCTGCACTCCCGCACCCAGGGGCTAGCCCGCCTCTTCTTCAACCCCGCCTTGCCTTCCCTGGACGACTACTACGAACCCTACACCTTCCGGTACAACGACCTCTTCACCAGCCCGGAAGGGGAGGATCAGCCCACCGCCATCCCCATCTCCATGATCACGGGGGAGCCCATGACCCCAGAGGCCGGGCCCAACTGGGACGACGACCTTGGGGGAAGCCCCCTCTACGCCGCCAACGATCCCAACCTGAAGGGGCTGGACCCCGAGGTGCAGGCCCAGCTTTCCGAGATCGAGGGGGTGGTGTTTCAGTACCTGCCCCGCATCTGCAACCACTGCCTGAACCCGGCTTGCGTGGCCGCCTGCCCTTCCGGGGCCATCTACAAGCGGGCGGAGGACGGGGTGGTGTTGGTCAACGAGAACAAGTGCAAGGCCTGGAGGATGTGCGTGGCCGCCTGCCCCTACAAGAAGGTCTACTACAACTGGGCCACGGGGAAGAGCGAGAAGTGCATCCTCTGCTTCCCCCGGCTGGAAACCGGCCAGGCCCCGGCCTGCGCCCACTCTTGCGTGGGGCGGATCCGCTACATGGGGGTGCTTCTTTACGATGCCGACCGCATCCCCGAGGCGGCCATGGTGCCCGATGACCGGCTGGTGGAGTCCCAGCTTGGGATCATCCTGGATCCCTTTGACCCCGAGGTCATCGCCGCCGCCAAGGCTGAGGGGATTGACGAGGGTTGGATTAAGGCCGCTCAGAACTCCCCCATTTACAAGTTCGTGAAGGTCTGGGGGTTGGCCTTCCCCCTGCACCCCGAGTACCGCACCCTGGCCATGATGTTCTATGTCCCGCCTCTTTCCCCGGTGGTGTCCACCTTGGAGAAGGCCTTAAGGGCTAGCCAGGAGAATGGGGGGCTGGTGCGCCTGGATATCCCCGAGACCGACTTGGACTTTGAGGTGTACGAGAGCCTGGAAAAGGCGAGGATGCCGGTGAAGTACCTGGCCAACCTCTTCACAGCCGGCAATGAAAGCCTTATCGTGCCCGCCCTTAAGAAGATGCTGGCGGTGCGCATCCTGAAAAGGCAGGAAAGCCTGGAAGGCGGCGTGACGGAGAAGGCGCAGAGGGTCTTGCGGGATGCCGGGCTCACCCTCGAGGAGGCCGAGGCCATCTACCGCCTCACCGCCCTCCCCACCCTGGAGGAGCGCTTCGTGTTGCCCCCTTACCACCGGGAGATGGCGGCGGAGGTGTGGAAGGATCCCTTGGCCCACAAGGGGGAGACGGGCTTCGGCTACATCCAGCCGCCCTTGAGGGGGGAGTAGGAGGAAGCCATGGGCAACGCCACCCTTTTGGAAACCCTGGCCCTGGCCCTGGATTACCCCATGCCGGGGCGCTTGGAGGAACTCTGGCGGCGCTGGATCGCCTGCCCCCGGGGGCCTGCCAAGCAGAAGTTGGAGCGCTTTTTGCGCCAGGTGGAGGAGCTTTCCCTGGGGGAGTGGGAGGAGCTTTACACCCGTACCCTGGACCTCACCCCCACCACCGCCCCCTATGTGGGCTTTGCCGTCTACGGGGAAAGCTACCAGCGGGGAGAGCTCCTGGCCGCTTTGGTGCGGGCCTTCCGGGAGATCAACCTGGACCCGGGAAGCGAGCTTCCCGACCACCTGGCCAACGTCCTCCGCTACCTGGCCCGCTCGGAAAACCCCCTTCCCGAGCTCTTGGAGATCCTGCCCAAGGCCCTCCATGAGATGCACAAGACCCTCAAGACCCTGGACGCCAAGAACCCTTACCTCCTGGTCCTCGAGGGGGTCCAGGAGGCCTTGCAGGGAGTGTTGGCAGGGAGGTGAAGGATGAACTGGAACACCCTTCTCTTTGGCGTCTTCCCCTACATCGCCCTCACCCTGGCGGTGGCGGTCACCGCCTACCGCATGGCCTACAGGCCCTTTTCCATCTCCGCCCAGTCCAGCCAGCTTCTGGAGCAAAAGCGCCTTTTCTTCGGCTCCATCGCCATGCACTGGGGGCTGGTCCTGGTCCTTTTGGGCCACCTTCTGGCCCTTTTAATCCCCAAGGGGCTTCTCCTCTGGAACGCCGTTCCTTTGAGGCTTTACCTCTTGGAGATCACCGGGCTCGGCCTGGGGCTTTGGGCCCTGGTGGGCACCTACGTGCTCCTGGCCCGAAGGGTTTCCGTGGCCCGGGTGCGGGCGGCTTCCACCTCCATGGACTATGTGGTCCTGGTGGTGATCTTCGTATCCGTCCTTTCCGGCGTCCTCACCGCCCTCTTTTACCGCTACGGAAGCTACTGGTTCCCCGCGGTCATGACCCCCTACCTCTGGTCCATCCTTACCCTGCAACCCAGGCCGGAACTCATCGCCGACCTGCCCTTCTGGATCCAGCTCCACGTCTTTAACTTCTGGGTCTTTCTGGCGGTATTCCCCTTCTCCCGGCTGGTCCACATCATCACGGTGCCCTTGGGCTACGTGGTGAGGCCTTGGCAGATCGTCATCTGGGTGCGCAAGCTGGCGAGGTGAACTATGGTCCACGACCCCATTCAGCTGGAGAAAGAGCGTCCTGAACGGCTTCGGGTCCTTTGGCTTTCCACCCTCGGCTTCACGGTGATGTTTGCGGTGTGGCTGATGTTCGGGGTCTTGGGGGTGCCCATCCGCAAGGAGTTCGGCCTCACGGATGTGGAGCTTTCCTGGCTCTCGGCGGTGGCCATCCTGAACGGCTCCCTGTGGCGGCTTTTCACCGGCATCCTCACGGACCGGTACGGGGGGCGGCTGGTCTTCACCCTCATGCTCTTCTTCACCGCCATTCCCGCCTATCTGGTGTCCCGGGCGGGAAGCTACCAGGAGCTTCTTCTGTACGCTTTCCTGGTGGGCTTTGCCGGGAACTCCTTCAGCGTGGGCATCGCCTGGAACTCCGCCTGGTTCCCCAAGGAGCAGCAGGGCTTTGCCTTGGGGGTCTTTGGGGCGGGGAACGTGGGGGCCAGCGTCACCAAGTTCATCGGGCCCGCCCTCATCGCCAGCATCCCGCCGGCAGGGTACCTGGGGGGCTTAATCCCCGGGGGCTGGCGCTTCATTCCCTTCCTCTATGCGGTGCTCCTGATGCTCATGGGCTTTCTCATGTGGTTCGGTACTCCCAGACAGGATAAGCGTCCGGGGCAGGGGAGGCCTTTTCTTGAGATGTTAAGGCCCCTTAGGTACGTAAGGGTTTGGCGCTTCAGCCTCTACTACGTGGTGGTCTTCGGGGCCTACGTGGCCTTGAGCGCCTGGCTTCCTAAGTACTACGTGGATGTCTTCGGCTTGCCCCTTCATGAAGCCGCCCTTCTCACCGCCCTTTTCATCTTCCCCGCAAGCCTCTTGAGGCCCCTTGGCGGCTACCTTTCCGACCGCTTCGGGGCTCGGCGGGTCATGTACTGGACCTTTGGCATCATCCTCCTGGCCTCGGGGGTTCTCATGATGCCCGAGGGGCACATCGTCCTCTACACCAAGCAGGGGAGCAGGGAGGTCATGCAGTTCACCATGAACGTTTGGCTCTTTACAGCCTTGGTGTTCCTGATCGGTGTGGGGATGGGTGTGGGTAAGGCGGCGGTGTACAAGCACATCCCCACCTACTTCCCCAAAGACGTGGGGGCCGTGGGGGGGTTGGTGGGAATGCTGGGGGCCCTGGGAGGCTTCTTCCTGCCGCCTCTTTTCGCCTACGCCCAAGCCTGGACTGGACTGCCCCAGATGACCTTCTTCGTGCTCTTCATACTTGCCGCCCTCAGCTTCCTCTGGATGCACCTCACCGTTTTGCAGCTTCTGCAACAAGAGGCCAGGCACCTTAAAGACGAGTTTGAGTTGAAAGGAGACCGCCCATGCTGAAGGTAGCGAAGGGTACCTGGATCCCCGAGTGGAACCCCGAGGATCCCAAGCGCTGGGATGCCGCTTTGGCCTGGCGCACCCTCTGGATCACCACCTTTAACCTCACCCTGGCCTTCATCACCTGGTTCGTGGTAAGCGCCCTGGTGGTCCGGCTTCCCAAGGTGGGGTTTGAGCTTTCCACCCTGCAGCTCTTCTGGCTCACGGCCATGCCGGGGCTGGCGGGGGGGACCTTGCGCATCGTTTGGACCTTCCTGCCCCCCATCCTGGGTACCCGGCATCTGGTGACCTTCTCCACCCTGCTCTTGCTCATACCCCTTCTGGGCTGGGGTTTCGCTGTTCAGAACCCCCACACTCCCTACTGGGTTCTTCTCCTCTTGGCCTTCTTGGCGGGGATCGGCGGGGGGAACTTCTCCGGCTTCATGCCCTCCACCAGCTACTTCTTCCCCAAGCGCCTCCAGGGGACGGCCCTGGGGTTGCAAGCGGGTATCGGCAACTTCGGCGTTTCCGTGGTCCAGTTCGTGACCCCCTGGGTCATCGGCTTTGCCCTCTTCGGCTCCCTCCTGGGGGGTCCGCAGACCTTCACCCCCAAGCCCGGGGTTTCCCAGCCCATCTGGTTGCAAAACGCCACCTTCCTCTGGGTGCCCTTTGTGCTGGTGGGGTCTTTGCTGGCGTGGGTGTACTTAAGAAGCGTTCCGGTGCGGGCCAACCTTCGCGAGCAGTTTGACATCTTCCGCGACAAGCACACCTGGATCATGACCAGCCTCTACATCATGACCTTCGGCTCCTTCTCCGGGTTTTCCGCCATCTTTCCTCTTCTGATCCGGGAGGTATACGGGAAGTTCGATGGGGCGCCCGATCCCTTGAGGTATGCCTTTTTGGGTCCGTTGGTGGGGTCTCTGGCCCGCATCGTTGCCGGGCCGATCTCCGATCGCTTTGGCGGGGCCATCGTCACCCAGGTTTCCGCTCTCGGCATCTTCCTTTCCGCTCTCCTGGTCACCCTCTTCACCCGGCCCACTTCCTTGGAGCAGTTCCCCTTATTTGTCCTGGCCATGCTCCTGGTCTTCTTCTTCAGCGGGGTGGGGAACGCCAGCACCTTCAAGCAAATGCCCATGATCTTCCCGCCCAGGCAGGCGGGAGGGGTCATCGGCTGGACCGCGGCCATCGCCGCCTATGGCCCCTTCATCTTTTCCACCCTTGCCGGCTACACCCAGAAGGCCACGGGGGGTTTCACCGCCTTCTTCTATGGCCTCATGGTCTTCTACGCCTTGAACCTCTTCCTGAACTGGTACTACTACGCCCGCAAAGGGGCGGAGAAGCCCTGTTGAGGCCACCCCACCCGGGCTCTGCCAGGGTGGGAGCGTCGGTGAGGGCTTTCCATAAGCTGGAAGGTCGGAAGGCGTGCGATAGCGAGGGTGGGATAGGGAAAGCTCCCGGGCAAGGTATCCTTGCCTGGGTCTTCCCTTGACCCAGGTCATGGCGGATAGGGCGAAGGCGGGGGAAGCTTGGGCCATGGAGCTGGATGTGCGCACCCTACCCCCAAGGGAACGGCACCCTAGGATTTTTGCCCTCTTCGATGCCCTGAAGCCCGGGGAAAGCTTCGTCCTGGTTAACGACCACGACCCCAAGCCCCTTTACTACCAGCTCATGGCGGAAAGGCCTGGGCAGGTGGACTGGGCGTACCTGGAGGAGGGACCGGAGGTATGGCGGGTGAGGATCGGCAAGAGGTAGTCCGGCCCGAGATGAAGGTGGCCGAGGTTTTGCGGCGCTGGCCAGAGCTCCTCGAGGTCCTGGCGGAGGCAAGCCCTGCTTTCCAAAAGCTCAAAAACCCCCTTCTGCGCAGGACCATGCCCAACCTGGTCACCGTGGCCCAGGCGGCCAGGATCGGGGGGCTGGAGCCAGAGGAGCTGGTGGCCCGCCTCAACCGGGCCCTAGGGGTGGAGGCCCGGCCGGAGGTGCCGGTGGCCAAGGAAGGGGAAAGCCTCCTCGGTACCCCGCCTCCTCCCTGGTTGTCCGCTCCCGTGGGCTTCCACCTGGATGTGCGGCCCATTCTGGAGCAGGGAGGAGAGCCCTTCCAGGCCATCATGGCGGCGGCCCGGGAGGTGGGACCCGGAACGAAGCTGGTTTTGGAGGTGCTCTTTGAGCCCATTCCCCTTTACAAGGTCCTGGGAAAGCAAGGCTTTTTAGCCTGGTGCGAGCGGCTTGGGGAGAGGCACTACCGCGTTCACTTTTACCGCCAGGAGGTCAGGCAAGGGCAAGGGGTGGCCGCGGGTCCTGCTTCCTTAAGCGAGGAGGACTGGCGGGACTACCAGGCGGAGGTGTTCATTGAGGAGAACCTCGAGCCCCCCCTGCCCATGATGCGGGTCCTGGAGGCCTTGGCCAGGCTAAGGCCTGGGGAGAAGCTCCTGGTCCACCACGTGCGAAGGCCAGTGCACCTCCTCGCCCGCCTCGAGGAGGAGGGGCACGCCTACCTTCTCAAGGACCTGGGCCCGGGGCAGGTGAAGATCCTGATCCGCAAGGGAGGCTAGGCCCTGAGGGCCGGTTTCCCGGGAGGGACCCGTGGGCTTTTGGCACTTCCTCTTCGTGCGGGCGGCCTTGGTTTACCTGATCTACACGGCCTTGCTGGGCACCCTCTTCTACCTCTTTCCCGGCCTTCAGGGGCCTTTTCGCTCCTCCCATGTGCACGCAGGGCTCGTGGGCTTCTTCCTGCAGATGGTGATGGGGGTGGCCTACTGGATGATGCCCAGGCCCGGGGGCCTGAGGCAGGATCGCCTCGAGGGGCTCACCTTCGTTCTTCTCAATGCCGGCCTGCTCCTAAGGCTCGTCCTCGAGCCCCTCTACCTCCTGGGCCAGGAGGGCCTGCGCCCTTGGCTTGGGCTTTCCGGTGGGCTTCAGCTTCTGGCCACCTTGGTCTTCGCCTTCGCCATGCATAGGCGGGTGGTCACGGGGGATATGCTGAGGAAAATGCGGGAGGAAAGGGAAAGGAGGGGAGGATGAAGCAGGTGTCCTCACGGCCTGAGGAAGCCCTTGTTCTGGATCTTCCGCCCTTGCCCGAGGAGGTCTTTGCCGACCTTCTCGCCTTTGGCGGGCTTGGGGAGGAGGAGAAGAGGGCCATGCGCCTGGATGCGGAAAGGCTCCTTGAGGAAGCGGCTTCCTTTGTGGCTGGGGTTTACGACCACCTAAGCCGCCACCCCGGCACCGCCCGGGCCCTGGGCTGGGAGGGAAGGGTGCCGGAGGAGGAGCTTTACACAAGGCGGGCCTTTTTCTCCGCCTGGCTGGCCCGCACCATCGGGGTGGACACCTCGGCGGAGTTCGCCCGGGAGGTGTACCGGGCGGGGCTCTGGCACGGGGGCTTGGGCCCCAAGGGGGCCTTGATCCCCCCTGAGTACGTGGGGCTTTCCTTCGCCCAGGTGGGGCGGTATGTGGCGGAGAGGGTGCGGGACGTGCGCCCCTGGCTCGTCTACCTTTCCGCCCAGGAGGAGGTGATGCGGAAGGGGTTTGACGCCGCCCTTGCCCTTAGGGAGGGGAAGGTGGCGGTGCGCTTTCAGGCCTTGGGCCTGGCCCACCCCGCCTTGCCCAGGCCCCTCGCCTTGCGGGCGGGAAGCGTGGAGGAAGCTCTCTTCAAGGCTTTTGCCGTGAACCCTGCCCTAAGGGACCTCGCCCTCGAGGTCCTGGCCGCCGAGGAGGAGGTGGGGCTTTGGCTGGAGCCCAAGACCCTCTGGCGGCTCAGGCCCCGCTGGACGGTGCTTCTCAACGGCCGGGATGTGCGCTACCTCGAGGGCCTGGCTACCCCTTTGCGGGAAGGGGACCTCCTCACCCTTCTGCCCCCGGGCCGCTGACCGCCCAGGGGGTGGCCATGACCTGGATCATGGCTAATCCCGGGCAGCAGGCTCAGGATTAAGGCGATGCTGGCCACGGCCTATAACCGCGTGATTCCCTTTGCCATCCCCGCCGGATTCCTCTTCCTGGGAGAAGCCTTTTTCCTGGCGGCAAGCCTCCTATTTGCCCTCCATCCCGAGGCCTTTGCCGTTCCCCGGCACCCTTTGGGCTTGGCCGGGGCCCACCTCTTCCTCCTGGGCTTCGGGGTGGGGGTGCTCCTTGGGGCCATGCACCAGCTTCTGCCGGTGGTCCTGGAGACTTCCCTTTACCGCCCGGAGTGGGGGTATCCGGTGATGGTCCTTTGGAGCCTGGGGGTAGTCCTCCTGGCCTCGGGCTTCGCCTGGGTTCCTTCCCTTGTGCCCTGGGGTGGGGGCTTGGTCCTGGTTGCCCTTCTTTTCTTCGCTTACCACGCCTACCTCACCTTCCGCCAGGCTCCCCGCTGGAACCGGGTGGCCACCGCCCTGGCCTGGGTGGTCTTCTACCTGGTCCTCACCCCCTTTCTAGGGCTTTTGCAGGCTCTTTCCCAGCGCTATGGTTTTTACGACCCGGAAAGGCTCACCTGGCACCTCCTTGCGGGCTTGGGCGGGGTTTTCCTCCTCGCCATCCTGGGCGTGGGCTACAAGCTCCTTTCCATGTTCACCCTCACCCACGGGGTGGACGAGCGGGTTTTGGGGCTTCTCCTCTTTGCGGCCAACCTCGGGCTTCTGGGTTTGGCCATGGGGGAGAGGTTGGGCTATCTCCTCCTTCTTCTTTCCTACGCCCTGGCCCTCTACGACACCTGGCGCATCCTTAAAAACCGCATGAAAAAAGCCCTGGATATCGGGGTGCGGCACTACCTCCTTGGCCTCTTCTTCCTGGGCCTGGCCCTCTTGGTCCTGCCCTTTAACCCCGTCTGGGCGGCTCTTTGGTTTGCCTTGGGCTTCGTGGGGCTGGTGGTGACGGGGATGCTTTACAAGATCCTGCCCTTTCTGGTCTGGACCCACCGGTATGCCCCAAGGGCAGGGAAGGAAAAGGTGCCTCTGTTGAAGGAGATGCTTCCGGAGGGTGCGGGGTATGGGGCTGGGGCCCTGTTGGCCCTAGGGGCCTTCCTTTTTCCCCTCTTTCCCGGGGCGGGCTGGGTCTACCTCTTGGGGGTTTTCCCCCATGTTTATGCCCTTTGGGAGGTGATGCGGCGATGAACCCTTTGGAGGAACAGGCATGGAACCTCTTGCGGACGGTTTATGACCCAGAGCTGGGCCTGGATGTGGTCAACCTGGGGCTTGTCTACGAGCTAAAGGTGGAACCCCCCAGGGCCTACGTGCGCATGACCCTCACCACCCCGGGCTGCCCCCTGCACGACAGCATGGGGGAGGCGGTGCGCCAGGCCTTGAGCCGCATCCCGGGCGTAGAGGCGGTGGAGGTGGAACTCACCTTTGACCCCCCTTGGACCCCTGCCCGGCTTTCCGAGGAGGCCAGGAGGCTTCTGGGCTGGATCTAGGGAAGAGGAGGTTCCTCCCCAGCTACCAGCCGCAGGAAGGCTTCCACCACCTCGGGATCAAACTGCTTTCCGGCTTGCTCCTGGATGTAGGCTAAGGCCTTCTCCCGGGGCCAGGCCTTCCGGTAGGGGCGGTCGGAGGTAAGGGCGTCGTACACGTCCACCACGGCGAAGATGCGGGCGGAAAGGGGAATCTCCAGGCCCTTTAGCCCCCTGGGATAGCCGGAGCCATCCCAGCGCTCGTGGTGGCAGTAGGGGATCTCCAGGGCCTTCTTGAGGAAGGGGATGCCGGAAAGCCACTCGTAGGCGTAGACGGGGTGCTTCTTCATAACGGCCCACTCCTCCTCGGTGAGGGGGCCAGGCTTTAGAAGGATGCTGTCGGGGATGCCGATTTTGCCCACATCGTGGAGGATGGCCCCACGCCGGATGTGCTCCAGATCTTCCTCCGGTACCCCCAAGGCCCGGGCCAGGCGCAGGGTGAGCTCCGTGACCCGTTCGGTGTGGCCCGCGGTTTCCTGGTCCCTTAGCTCCACCGCCTTGGCCCAGCCCCATAGGGTGAGGTCGTAGGCGGCCTCCAGCTCCCGCTGGCTTTTCAAAAGCTCCTGGAAGGTGAGGGCGTTGTCCAGGGCCACGGCTCCCTGGCCGATCAGGGCTTCCAGGAACTCCTCCTCCTCGGGGGAAAGATCCCAGGGCCTCCGGGTAAAAACAGCCAGGACGCCAAGGAGCCGTCCTTTGGCGAAGAGGGGGTAGGCCTTTTCCGCCACCAACCCTTCCCTCAGGGTGAACTGGGCGTCGGCCCCAGGGTCTTGGGTCAGGTCGGGGACGAAGACGGTCTCGCCGGAAAGGGCCGCTTGCCCGATATGCCCCTGGCCCAGGAGAAGGCGGTGCGGAACGCCTTTCATGGGGGTGTAGAACCCCCTAAGGCCCCGTAGCTCCAGGGTTTTTTCCCGGGGGTTATAGAGGAAGAGGGCCGCGGCATCCAGGGGAAGGCGCATCACCTGGTTGAAGAAGACCTCCAGGGTGGGGTCCAGGTCCAAGGAGGCTGCGATGGCCTGGTCCACGGCCCTCAAGGCTTCCAGCTGCTCCACCCGCCGGGCCAGCTTGCGCCGTAGGCTGGCCCGACGCACGGCGTTGCCTATGGCCTCGGCCAGGAGAAGGACCCGTTCCACCTCGGCGGGGGTGGGGGTGCGGGGATGGGGCCAGGCCACGGTGAGGGCTCCCACGGATTCTTTTCCCGCCAGGAGGGGGGCCACCACCCCGCTCCATCCTTCCGGGACCAAGGGCTGGACCCCGGGGTGTACCCGGGGATCGTGCTTTAGGTCCTGGCTCACCACCACCTCTCCCCGGAAGGCCCGGGCCACCAGGCCCTCTTCGGCAAGGGTATCCGGGGTGGGGATCTCCTTGAGCCAGCCCCGGCTTGCGGCTTCCTCCAGGCGGCATGTGTCGGCATCGTAGAGGAGGATGCTCCCCACCGGGGCTTCCAGGGACTTAAGGGTGGCCTCTAGGGCGGCCTCCATCATCTCCTTTAGGTCCTCGCTTTGCCGGAGGGCCACGCTCACCTGGGCGAAGGCCTCGAGGGCCAGCTCCCGTTCCTTGGCCTCCGTGATGTCCAGGCCCACCCCCATGATGGCGGGCTTGCCGCCAATTTCCACCCGGGCAGCGGAGTAGTCCAGCCAGCGCACCTCCCCTTCTTTGGTGAGGATGCGGAAGGTGTAGCGGCTTGGGGGGTTTTCCCCGCGGAGGCGGGCGAGGCCCCGCTCCCGCACCAGGTTGCGGTCTGCGGGGTGGACGAATTCCCAGATGGGGCGGCTTGCGAGTTCCTCCCGGGTGTAACCGGTGAGGCGAACGGCTTCCTCGTTGGCGAAGGTGAGGCGCTCCTCCTGCCACATGAGGATGAGAGCGGGGGCGGTTTCCGCCAAGGTGCGGAAGAGGGCCTCGGATTCCCTTAGGGCTCGTTCCCGGGCCTTTTCTTCGGTGACATCCTGCGTGTATCCGGTGAGGTGTCGGGCTTCTTCGTCGTAGTACAGACTATGCTTGAGCCAGCGCCACTGGCTCGGGTCGTTTGGATCCAGGAAGAAGCGGAAGGTTACCTCCTGCACGGTGCCCGGCTGGGCAATGGCCCTGTGGAAGGCTTCCGCTAGAAGGTCCAGGTCCTCAGGGTGGACATGCTTTAAGTAAAGCCCCGGATCTCGCAGAAGCGCTTCCAAGCCATAACCAGAGCGTGCAGCTTGGGGCCCAAGGTAGAGAATAGGGGCGCGAAGGGGGTCCTCGCCCGGCGTTACGAGGATCTGCCAGGGAACGCCGGGCAGGGTTTCCAAGAGGTCCCTGAAGAGGTGGTACTGGGCTTCCAGGTCCTTTTTGAGCCGGACCTCCTCGGTTTCGTCCCGGATGTTCAGGACAATGCCCTGGACCGCAGGGTCATTTAGGAGGTTTCTCCCCCAGACCCGTACGTACCGTACCCCACCCTGGTGGTCCAAGATGCGAAGGCTGTATTCTTGGGTGGTCCCGGGGTGGCGGACGAGGTCTTCCAAGGCTGCCTCGGCGTAGAGGCGGTCCTCGGGGTGGACGAAGGAGAGGATGGGGATCCGCTCCCGGGTGTACCCAAGGGGGTCATACCCCAGCACATGGGCCACGTTGGGGGAGGCATAGCGCATGTACCCTTCCGCATCAAGGATGTAGATGAGTTCGCGGCTGTTTTCCACCAGGGCCCTGAAGCGCTTCTCTGAGGCCTCCAGGGCCTTCCGCCTCTGCGTTTCCGTGTACTCCTGGGCCTTGGCCAGGAGGTAGACCAGGAGGATGGAGAGAACGGCGAAGATGCTTTCCTTGATGGAGTGCTGCCGGGTCAGCGTGGCGAGGTCCTGGGCTGTGAGGTGCAAGAATCGGTCGCCCACGAGGATCCAGAGGAGGGCGAAGAGGCTAAAGATGAAAACAACCCTGGATGGGCTGATCTTCATTCCGCCCCATTATAAGCGGTCAGGCCTACCGAGAAGGTAGCCCTGCCCCAGGGGAAAACCGAGATTCTTTAAGTAAAGGAGAATGGTTTCATCCTCTATCCCCTCGGCAATGGCCTGGAGCCCCAGGGCCTGGGCCAAGGCTAAGACGGCCCCTACCACCCGGGCGGGGGGGCTTTGGGGGTCGGGCGGGATGCCCAGGCGCTGGGTGAAGGCCTGGCCCAGCTTGACCCCGTCCACGGGAAGCTCGGCCAAACGCTCCAGGCTGGAGTAGCCTGAGCCGAAGTCGTCCAGGAAGATGCTTATGCCCAGAGCCTTGAGGGCCTCGAGGGCCCGGGTGGCATCCCTGCCCCGCTCGTCGGGGATCAGGGTGGTTTCCGTGATCTCCAACACCAGGCGGCCAGGCGGACAGGAAGTTTCCTCCAGGGCTTCCGCCACCCGAAAGGCATAGGTGGGGTCCAGGAGCTCCTGGGGGCTCACGTTCACATGCACCTTTAGGCCGTGCCGGTCCAGCTCCCGGCAAGCCTGGCGGCCTGGCGGAGGACCCACTCGCCCAGCTCGGGCATGAGGCGGTGGCGTTCCGCCAGGGGGATGAACACGGAAGGCGGGGCCAGGCGCCAGCGCACGAGGGCCTCGAGGGCCACCCGCTTCCCCGTGCGCAGGTCCACGATGGGCTGGTAGGCCAGCCAGAGGCCTTCTCCCCGCTCTAGGTCCTGCCTTAGCGCCTCCAGGAGGTTCATCTCCTGCCGGAGGGCTTCTTGCAACTGGGGTTCAAAGAAGGCGAGCCGGTCCTTACCCTCCCCCTTGGCCCGGTACAGGGCCAGGTCCGCCCGCTTGAGCAGCTCCCCCGGGGAAAGGCCGGGTTCCCCCAGGGCAATGCCCAGGGAGGTGGAGAGGTGGTAGGTCCGTGCTCCCATGGCGATGGGGATGCGGGCTACCTCCAGAAGCCTTTCGGCGATGCGCACGGCCTCGGCAGAAGTTTTAAGGCCCGTGAGGAGGACCAGGAACTCGTCCCCTCCTTGCCGGGCCACCAGGTCCCGGGGTCGGAGGGCGGCCCGCAGGCGGGCGGCCATGACCCGGATCACCTCGTCCCCGGCGGCGTGCCCGTCCAGGTCGTTCACCAGCTTGAGCCCGTCCAGGTCCAGGTACATGACCGCCAGATGCGGGCCCTCCTCCTTCAGGGCTTGGGCCAGCTTTTCCAGGAAGAAGAGGCGGTTGGGCAGGCCCGTTAAGGGATCGTGGTAGGCCAGGTGCTGGATCTGGCCTTCCAGCTCCAGCCTTCTCAGGAGGAGGCCGAGCTGGCTGGCGAAGGCCTGGGCCAGCTCCAGGTCCAGGGGGGTGAAAGCATCCTCCCGCTCAAAGTTGTCCAGGTACAAAAAGGCCTTGCGCTCCCCTGCCAGGTACACGGGGACGGAGAGGATGGCCTTGATCTCCCGGACCCGGCCGGCCTCCTCCATGACCTTCCGCCTCCTTTCGTCCAGGTGGGTGTCAAAGCGTTCCAAGTCCTTCCAGGTGAAGACCTGGGCTCCCTTGTGGCCGGTAGGGGAGAGGGGTTCGTCGGGGCGCAGGCACACCTGGCGGAGGGTCTCCAGGTCGTATCCTTGAGCGGCGACGAAGTGGTAGCAGCCGTCCTCCAGGAGGACGGTGACGCTTCCTGCCTGGGCCGCGGGGACTGTTTCCAAGGCGGCCTCGAGGATCAAGCCAAAGATAGACTCGGAAAGCCCCTCGGCCATCAGGGTTTCGTAGACCCGGAGGAGGTTTTTGCGGAAGAGGTTCCAACGGGCTTCCCGGGCTTCCGCCTCCTCCTTGGCCGTGAGGTCCACGCCCAGGGCCAGCACCTCCAGGACCTCCTGCCCGGGGCCCGGTAGCGCCAGAAGGCTCCACTCCACCACCCGCCCTTCATGGGTCCTCAAGGTGTGGAGGTGGTTTGGAGCCCCGAGGGCCTTGGCCACGGGTAGGAATATTCCTTCCGGGAAGGCCTGCTTGAAGGTGGCGTTGGCGTAGAGAAGGCGTCCTTCCCGATCCAGGCGGGCCAGGTACAGGGGGGAAGCTTCCAAAAGGCGCTCGAGGCCACGGGCCCTTTCCCAAAGCTCCAGGGCCCGGGCCAGGGCCTCGGCCACCAGGCGCAGGAAGGCCTCCTCTTCCGGGGCGAACTCCCTTATCCTCTGGCAGTCGTCCACCCCCAGGAATCCCCAAAGCTTTCCCTCTACCCATATGGGCACCACCAGGAGGCTTTGGATCTCCTGGGCCTCGAGGAGGGGCCGCTCCTCCTCGGGGAAGGAGGCCACGGGCCCCGCCACCGCCCGGTCCTCCAGGAAGCGGTCCAGCCAGCGCCCGTAGCCTTTTTCCCGCATGGGGAGGTTTTGCAGCTCAGGGTTCTGGATCTGAGGGGTGGCATCGGACCCCGCCCACTCCGAAAGCTGGCTGGCGTACCAGATGCCCTGGCGCTCCTCGAGGCGGAAGAGGTAGGCCCGGTGGGCCCTAAGGGCCCGCCCCACCTGCTCCAGGGCCTGGGGAAGCCCCTTAACCCCCTGGCGCAGCAGGGGAAGAAGGGCTTGGGATGGACCTAGGCCCCAGCTTTTGTCCATGGCTAGGCCTGGTCCAGTATACAGCTTCTTGGTGGGGGTTCAAGCCACCATGACCTGGCCCCGGGCCTTGGCCTCGTACATGCGGGTATCGGCGGCGGAGAGGAGCTCGTCCGGGGTGCTGCCGTCCTCCGGGTAGCTGGCCACCCCGATGTTCACCCCTAAGCAGAGGCCGTTAAAGCAAAGGTCCTGGATGGCCTTGGCGTAGCGGAGGGCAACCGCTACCGCTCCCTTCTTGGAGGTGTGGGGGAAGATGGCGGCGAACTCGTCCCCACCCCAGCGGAAGAGGCGGTCGCCGTTGCGCCTTTCCCGTTCCAGGGTCTCGGCCACCTTCATGAGGGCCAAATCCCCCACGGCGTGCCCGAGCCGGTCGTTCACCGCTTTGAAGCCCTTGAGGTCTAGGATCATCAAGGAAAGGGGATAGCCGTAGCGCTCGGCCCGCTTGAGCTCCTCTTCCAAAAAGCGGTCAAAGGCCCGGCGGTTCCCGAGGCCGGTGAGGTAATCGGTCAGGGCGGATTCCTCCAGGAGCTTCCGGCTACGGCTTTCGTGGAGCAGGCTGGCCAGGGGGGCGGCGAAGAAGCGGGCGGCCTCCAGGGAATCCTCACCAAAAGCCCGAGGGTCATGTAGGTTGTCCAGGTTGAGATAGGCCAGCACCTCCCCTTTGTAGGGGATGGGGAGGCAGAGGTTGGCCTTGATCTCCGGCGCTTTGCCCGCGGCGTCGATGATCTCGGGCGGGGCGGTCTGGTGGCTGATCTCGGCGATGGGCCGCTCTTCCAAGCTCATGATGCGGGGCTCCCCCTGGCAGGCCCGTTCCGCTCCCAGGCCGTACCAGAGAAGCTGGTCCTCCTGGCTGAAAGTGACGGTTTGCAACCCCTCGAGGTCATAGCCCAAGGCTGCCTTGTAATGGTAGGCTCCTTCCTCCCACACCAGAAGGCTTCCCGCTTCCGAACCCGGCACCTGGCGGACGGCTTCTTCCAGGATGCGTCCGTAGAGTTCTTCGGGAGGTTTCTCCAAAAGCTCCAGGAAAAGCCGGTTTACGCTTTCGTGCCGGTCCTTCTCCGTAAGCCGTTCCATCCCCAGGCCCAGGGTGCGGCAGGCCAGGAGGAGGAGCTCCACCTCCGCCTTGCGCCAAAGTCGCTCCTCCTTCTTTCCCAAAACCAGCACCCTCCGGCTCCGTGGGGCCTTGGAGGAGGGGATGGGCAAGGCAGCCAGGGTGCGCCAGTCCAGGGCCTTAAGCGGGGGTATGGCCTGGGGTTCCTCCGCATAGCGGGCGGTGAAGAGGGGGCTTTCCCGATGGTAGACCTCCCAGGCCAGGCCCTGGCCATAGGGGAGGCCTTCTCTTAGCACCTGGAGCAGGGCGGGGTCGTCCACACCCTGATGGGCCAGGGCCTCCATATGGGCTCCCCGGGCTTCCCAAAGGACGCCGATTTCCAGGTCCAGGGCCTCGAGGAGTAGGGCCAGGGCTTTCTCCGCCGCTTCCTTCAGGGTGGTGGCGCTTTGCAAGCGTAAGGAAAGCTCGCTTATTAGCCTTCGTTCCTCCAGGTCGGCGAGCCGGTCCAGCTGGAGGCTTACCGCCTGGGCGAAGCGCTTAAGCCCTTCCACTTCCTCAGGGGCGAAGGGTTGAGGCCGTTCCAGATTGAGCACGGCCACCACTTCACCGCGCTCCCAAAGGGGCAAGGCTAGCTCAGCAAGGGTTTGGAGGCCAGGTGCAGGGATGTAGGAGGGTTCCTTTCGCACGTCGGGCACGTGGATGGGCCGGGCTTCCTGTAGGGCGCGGCCCAGGACTCCCGTGGCCGGTACCTCTTCCAGGGCTAAGGGGGGAACGCTGGCAAGGAGGTGGAAGCCTAGGCTGGTGGGTATCCAAACCCCCACATGCCCCCCGGCTCCCAAAGCAGCCAGGCGCTTGGGAAGGCTTTCCAGAAGGGCTTGGCGGCTTTCCGCCTGGGGCAGGGCTTCGAGGGCCTCGGCCAGAAACCGCTGGTTCTTGGCCAGGGCCTTGGCCTGGCGGTGAGCCTTTCGCAGGCTTTCGCCGACGCCGTGGGCCAGCCAGGCGGAGAGGAGGAGGAGGGCCAGGGCCACGAGGTCAAACCCGGGGAAGAGGAAAAGAAGGAGCGTGGAAACCCCGGCGGCCAGGAGCCCCCACCCCAAGCCGTGCATGCTGGCGGTGGAGGCGGTGAAGATCATGAGCCACGGCAAAATGTAAGGACCGGTGTAGCCCAAAATCCCCGCCAGGAGTCCCAAGAAGATGGAGCCCAAGGCGATTGCGGGGTAGGGCAGAGCCATATTTGTCTATCCTAAGCAGGAAGCCCTGAGTTTGCCTAGGGGGTGGGGGCCAGGGCCAGGTAGCCCAGGGCTCTTTGGGCCGCTTTACGGCCAGAGCGCACCACCTCGGGGAGGCCCACCCCCTCCAGGTAGTTCCCCGCCAAAAAAAGGCCCGGGGCCTTGAGAAGGCTCATTTCCAGCCTTTCCATGCGCTCCAGATGCCCCACCCGGTAGGCGGGCATGCCCTCGGGGAAGCGGAAGACCCAGGTGCGCTCCGCCCGCACCTCCTGGCCCAGAAAACGGCGGAGGTCCTCCAGGGCCACCCGGGCAAGCTCCGCCTCGGAAAGCCGAGCCACCTCCCCGGAAAAGTAGGCCCGCACCAGGCTGAACCCTTCCGGGGCCCTCCCGGGCCATTTCTGGTGCGTCCAGGTAAACCCCCTGGCCCTGTAGCCCTCCCCCTTGGCGATGAGGAGGCCATGCCCCGCTACGGGAAGCGCTTCTTTAAAGGCCAGGCTCACCGTGGCCGCCGGGGTGTGGGGAATCCCCTTGAGAAGGGCCGTGGCCTCGGGGAGGAAGGGCCTTAGCAGGTGGGCCGCCACGGGGGCGGGGGTGGCCAGGACCACTGCCTCCACCTCCAGGGGTCCCCTGGGGGTGTGGAGGCGGTACCGGCCCCCTAGGGGCTCGAGGGCCAGGACGGGTGTGCCCAGGAGGGTTTTCCCCGCCACCTCCTCGGCAAGCTTCCGCGTTAGGGTGGAAAGCCCCTCCTGGAAGGAGAAGAACAGGCTTCCCCCTTCCCGGCTTCCCCGAGCCCTTCTCGCCCGCATGGCCCCCAGGATGAGGCTTCGGTGCTTCCGCTCCAGGTCCAAAAGCTGGGGGAAGGCCGCTCGCATGGAAAGCTCCTCGGGCTCCCCTCCATAGATGCCTCCCGCCAGGGGTGCCACCAGGGCGGCGAAGACCTCGGGGCCAAACCTCCGTTCCACGAACTCCTTAAGGCTTTCGTCCTCCTTGGCCCCCCGGGGGAGGAAGAGGTCGTATAGGGCCCTGAGCTTCCCGGAAAGGGAGAGGAGGGAGGTGCGGTAAAGGCCCTTGAGGTCCCCGGGCACGATTTGCAAAAGCCCCTCGGGGAGGGGATGGGCCTTACCCTTGCGCAGGATCCACGCTGCGGGTTTGGCGGGGAGGGTCCCTATGGGCGTGAGGCCGAAGCGCTCCCCTAACTCCAGGACCTCCTTCTTGTACCGCACGCTGGCGTCTGGGCCCCCTTCCACCAGGAAGCCCTCCCCCTTGTGGGTGCGCACCTTGCCCCCCAGGCGGGGGCTTGCCTCCAGGAGGAGGAAGTCCACCCCTGCCTCCTTCAGGGCCAAGGCGGCGGAAAGCCCCGCCCATCCTCCTCCCACCACGGCTACCTGAGCCACGCTGCCTCCACCAGCTCCTTAAGCACCTGGATGTAGTCCAGATCGGCGTTGAGGCTCCGGGCCCGGATGAGCCTTAGTCCCACCTCCTGGGCGGTGGCCTGGGCCTCGAGGTCCAGGTCGTAGTAGACCTCCAGGTGGTCGGCGGGGAAGCCCACCGCCTGGACCACCACCTCCTCAAAGCCCTCCTCCCTTAGGGCCTTAAGGTGTTCGTTGATGTCGGGGCCAAGCCAGGGCTCGGGGGTGCGCCCTGCGGACTGGTAGGCCACGCTAAAGCGAGGCAGGGCAAGCCTCTTGGCGATGAGCTCCGCCGTCCTCTCCACCTGGCGGGGGTAGGGATCGCCCCGCTCCACCGCCGAGAGGGGGATGGAGTGGGCGGTGAAGACGTAGGCGGCCTTCCTCGGCTCCCTAAGCCGCCATATGGCCTCCTCAAGCCTCCTGGCGTAGGCGGCGATCAGGCCGGGATGGGCTTCGTAGCTTTCCACCCAGACCATCTCGATGGGCTCGGGGAGGGACTTTAGGGCGGCTTCCACCTTCTCCTGGTACTCCGCCACGCTCCTTAGGGAGTAATGGGGAGCGGCCACGATGGCCACCGCCCGCCTCACCCCGTCCTCGTGCATGGCGGCGACGGCCTCCCCGATGGAGGGGTGCCAGTGCTTGGTGCCCACGTAGACCCGGGCCGGTCCCTGGGGGATGCGGGGGCCGAAGGGGCCCAGGAGGCGCTTGGGGTAGGCGGGGGCCTCGAGGTTCAAAAGCGCCTGGAGCCTGATGGCCTGGGCCAGGGTGATCTCGTTCAAGGGGCTTTTGCCAATGGCGGCGTAGCGCTCTTCCAGCTCCCTCACCAGCTCCTCGGAAGGACGCCTTCCCCGGCGGATGTCCGTGTAGTAGGGTTCGATCTCTTCCGGGGTGTAGGGGGTGCCGTAGGCCATGAGGAGTACGTTCATGCTGCTTCCTCCTTTTCCTTGAGGAGTTCTACCACATAGCGCACGTGCTCCACCGGGGTGCCGGGCAGGATCCCGTGGCCCAGGTTGAAGATGTGCCCGGGCCGGCCAGCGTTTTCCGCAAGGATCCTTTCCACCTCCCGCCGGATCACCTCCTTGGGGGCGAAGAGGACCACGGGGTCCAGGTTGCCCTGGATGGGGGTTTGCCCCAGTGCCTCCCGGGCCCAGGCAAGGGGGGTGTGGTGGTCCAGGCCGATCACGTCCCCCCCGGCCTCCTGCATCTCCTTAAGAAGGCCCATGGTCCCCACCCCGAAGTGGATCACGGGCACCCCAAGGGGCCTTAGCTCCTGGAAGAGCCTGGCCATGTGGGGCTTCACGTACCGCCGGTAGTCCGCAGGGGATAGGGCCCCCACCCAGGAGTCGAAGACCTGGAGGAGATCGGCCCCCGCCTCCACCTGGGCCTTCAGGTAGCGGGCCATGGCCTGGGTAAGCTTGGTGAGAAGCCGGTGCCAGAGGGCTTCCTCCCGGTACATGAAGGCCTTGACCTCCTTGAACTGGCGGCTCGGCCCGCCCTCGATGAGGTAGCTGGCCAGGGTGAATGGAGCCCCGGCAAAGCCGATGAGGGGCACCTTAAGCTCCCTTTTCAGGAGGCGGATGGTTTCCAGCACGAAGGGCACGGCCTCTTCTGGCTCCAGGGGCCTTAGGGCCTCCACCCCCTTGGGATCCCGGATGGGCCGGTGGATGACGGGGCCTTTGCCCTCCACCAGGTCCAGCTCCACCCCCATCCCGTAGAGGGGGGTGGTGATGTCCGCAAAGAGGATGGCGGCATCCACCCCAAGCTGCCTCACCGGAAGAAGGGTCACCTCGGCGCAGACCTCGGGGTTCTGCACGATCTCCGGTAGGGTGTAGCGCTGTCGGATCTCCTGGTACTCCTTCTGGTAGCGCCCCGCCTGGCGCATGAACCAGACGGGGGGCCTCGAGGTGGGCCTGCCCCGGGCCGCCTGGAGGATGAGGTCGTTCACGCCCTCCATGCTAGCATGGGGCATGCGCTTCCTTTTTTTCCTCCTAACCTTAAGCCTAGGCCTAGCCCCCTTTGCCCGGGCCCAGGAAGACCCCGTGGTGGCCCAGGTGGGGCCCGAACACATCACCAAAAGCCAGTTTGAGCTCCGCTTTGGCCTCTTCGTCAAAAGCGCACTCCGGCAGCTTGGCCTCCCCGACACGGAGGAAACCCGCGCCCTCCTGGCCCAGTACCGGGCCCCTTACCTGCAGGCCCTGGCGGAGGAGCGGGCGCTTCTCTTGCTGGCCAGGCGCCAGGGTTTTTGGCCCATGCCCGACAGCGTGGAGGCCCGGGTGGCGGAGCTCGTGAAGGCCTTCCCCGAGGAGGAGGCCCTGCGGAAGGCCCTGGAGGGGGCAGGGGTGCCCGACCTGGCCACCTACCGCACCCTCCTGGCCGAGGCCATGGCCCTCGAGGCCCTGGAAGCCCATTACCGCACGGAGCTTAAGGTTTCCCCGGCGGCCCTGAAGGCCCTCTGGCTCCTTTCCCCGGAGTACCGCCACCCCGCCCTCTACTGCGCCCGGCACATCCTGGTGCCCACCCTCGAGGCGGCCAAGAAGGTCCTGGCCCGCCTGGCCAAGGGGGAGGCCTTCGCCCAGGTGGCCAAGGAGGTTTCCCAGGACCCGGGCTCCAAGGAAGCCGGGGGGGATCTTGGCTGCGAGCCGGAAGGCACCTACATCCCCGCCTTTGAAAAGGCCCTGCTATCCCTGAAGCCCGGGGAGGTTTCCCCTCCCGTGGGGACGGAGTTTGGCTTCCACGTGATCCTCCTGGAAAGGCTGGTACCCCCGGGCCGCTACCCCTTGGAGGAGGTGGCGGAGGAGCTGGCCCAGGGGGTGAAGGACAAGGCCTGGGAAAGGCTGGTCCGGTTCCTGATCCGCCCCTATCCCATCACCCTTTTCCCCGAGCGCCTATAGGGTTAGGAGGAGGGCCGCATCCCCCCTTGGGGCAGGGGCCAAGGCCAGGGCCTCCCCGGGGGCGTAGATGCCGCTTTGCCCCTCAAAGGTGAGGCCCAGAATCTCGCCGTTCAGCATGGGGTTCAGGAGGAGCCGGAGGTGTTCCCGGCCCACGAGCCTCTCCTGGGCGGAAGCCCTCCAGACCTCTCCTTCCCTTCGGGATCCATCCCAGGGCCAGGGGCGGTTCCAAGGGGCGGGGTTGGCGGAGGGTTGCAGGAGAACCTCTGCCCCCAGGGCGTCCAGCCGGGCCAGGTACCGCTCAAAAAAGCCGTCCAGGCAGATGAGGATGCCCACCCTGCCCGCCTGGGTTTCCACCAGGTGGGGGCCGAAAGTGCCCCGCCTGAGCCAGCGCTCAAGGGGCGTGGGTTCCATCTTGGGCACCTGGGCCAACAGGCGGCCTTCGGGGTTGAAGAAAAGGGCGAGGTTCTGGAAAAGGAGCGTGCGGGCAAACCGCCCCCGGGCCAGCTCCTCCTCGTAGGGCGGGGAGAGCAGGGTGCCCGCCAAAAGATAGGTGCCGAAGGCTTGGGCGGCTTCCGCCATCACCTCCCGGAAAACCCCGTAGGCCCGCCGGGCCCGCCTCCAGGGGAGAAGGGGGTTTTTCAGGAGGTCCCTGGGATGAAAATCCCCTTCCAGGTGGAGGAGGAGGGGAAGCCCAAAGAGCTCCGGGAAGGCAACCAGGCGGGGAGAGGAAGTGCCCTCGAGGCTTTCCAGCAAGGAGAAGACCCGCTCCCGGAAGGCCTCCTCCGTGCGGTAGAAGTCCGGCTTGACCTCCGCTTGGATGGCCAAGAGGGTGCGGAAGCGCACCCCTTCAGTCTAATGCCCCTGGGCCAGGCTCTGGGCCACGATGAAGGCCCCCATGGCCACCAGGAAAAGGGCAAACCCCCGCCTCAGGCCCCCCTGGGGTAGCCGCACCGCCAGCCGGCCGCCCAGGAAGCTTCCCAGGGTTCCCACTCCCACGAAGAGGAGGGCCACCCCGTAGTTGACGGCCAGGCCCAGCTCGGGCAAAAGGTGCAGGTACTTGTAGAAGCCGGCGAAGGACTTGAGGGCGATGATGAAGAGGCTGGTTCCGATGGCCAGGTGCATGGGAAGCCCTCCCAAAAGGACCAGGGCGGGCACGATGAGAAAGCCCCCGCCCACCCCCACGAAGCCGGTGAGGGCTCCCACCGAAAGCCCCTCCAGGAGGATCTTCCAGGGCTTGCGGCTTCCTTCCCCCTCGGCCCTTAGGGGGCTTGGCCGGGCCATGAGGTAGGCGGCAAGAAGCATCACCAGGGCGAAGGTGAGAAGCTGCACCTCCCCGGAAACGAAGCGGGAAAGCCAGGCCCCCAGGTAGGTGCCCGCCATGCCCGGAAGGCCGAAGAAGAACACGTTGCGCCAGTCCACCAGGCCCCTTAGAGCGTAGGGCAGGGCTCCCAGAAGGGCGATCCCCCCCACGATGAGAAGGCTTTCGGCGATGGCCTGCTTGGGGGGCTCCCCCAGGAGGTAGACCAGCACGGGCACGGTGAGAATAGACCCCCCTGAGCCCAGTAGCCCCAGGGAAAGCCCGATGAGAAGAGCGCCAAGAAGGGCTAGGCTCATCGCTCGATCGGCAAGCTCGCGCCCATCCAGGCGTAGGTGCCCCCCTCGAGGTTGTACACCCGTTCCCCGGGGAAGCCCTGGCCCACCAGGAAGTCCGCCGCCACCCCCGAGCGGTTGCCGGAGTTGCAGACCAGGAGGATGGGCCGGTCCTTGGGCAGGTCCTTAAGCCTTTGCGGCAGGGAGGAGAGGGGGATGTTCACCGCCCCGGGCACGTGCCCGTCCGCGTACTCCCAGGGCTCCCGCACGTCCACCACCAAGGCTTCCTGCAAAAGCTTTTCCGCCTCGTGGGGGCCCACCTCCTGGTACGGGGTGGCGGTGTAGCCCACCTCCACCGGGCTGGTGTCCACGGGGAGCCCTGCCCTGTACCAGTGGACGATGCCCCCCTCGAGGTTGTAGACGTTCCCGTAGCCCTGGGCGGTGAGCCAGGCGGCCGCCTGCCAGGAGCGGTTTCCCGTGCGGCAGTAGAGGACCACGGGCCGGTCCTTGGGGATTTCCCCGTAGCGGGCCATGAACTCAGAGAGGGGCACTAGGCCTGCCCCAGGAATCCGGGCCTGGGCGTACTCCTCCACCTCCCGCACATCGATGAACGCCACGCCCTGGTCGTGGAGCTTCTTGGCTTCCTCTGGGCTCAGGTCCTTGACCTCGGCTTCGTACATGTTTACCACCTTGGGGTGTTTGGGGAACTGGGGCAGAACCCCAGTTCCCCGGCGCTACGCTCAGGCGCTTACCAGCTCCTCGCCCTTTTCCACCGGGAAGCCTGCTTCCTGCCAGGCCCTAATCCCCCCGGTGAGGTTCAGGGCGTTCCTGAAGCCGTGGGACAAGAGGGCGCTGATGGCGGTGCTGGAGCGGTCCCCGCCCACGCAGTGCACGATGAGGGGCTTGTCCTTGGGGAGCTTGTCCAGGTGGGCGAGGACGCGGCCGGCATGGATGTTCAAGGCCCCGGGGATGTGCCCGGCCAGGTACTCGTCCCGGCCCCGCACGTCCAGGATCACTGCCTCGCCCCGCTCCCAGAGGGCCTTGGCCTCTCGGGCCGTAATCTGGGGTACGGTTTCCAGCTCCCCATCCGCATACCCCTGGAGGCCAGGGATATACCCCACCACCTCATCCAGGCCAATACGGATCAGGGCCCGGGTCAGGGCTTCCACCTCGGAGGGATGGGCCAGGAGGATCAGGGGCCGGTCGTAGGGAAGAAGCCAGCCTGCCCAGGTGGAGAAGTTCTTTCCGGCAGGGATATTGATGGCCCCCCGGATGTGCCCCCCGGCGAAGGCGAACTTGTCCCGGGTGTCCACCAGGATGGCCCCCTTCCGTAGGTACCGGTCAAACTGGGCCTTGGTGAGGCGGCCAGGGTGGGGGATGCCTCCCAGGATGGGCATGCCGTCCCGGTTGAGCCGCTTCATCTCCTTGAAGTAGGTGGGGGCTTCCGGCTGACCGGCGAGAAGCGCTTTTACGAAGCCCTCCTCATCGTTCCTCTCCAGGTATTCCGCCCACCAGGCGTGCCGCTTCTCGTAGCCCACGGTGGTGGCGGGAAGGGCCCCCAGGGCCTTGCCGCAGGCGGAACCTGCCCCGTGGCCTGGCCAGACCTGCACGTGGTCGGGAAGGGTGAGGAACTTCTCCTTGAGGCTTCGGAACATGCGCCGGGCCCCGGGCAGGGCGGTGCCCTTGATGCCGGCGGCTTCCTCCAGAAGGTCCGGCCGGCCGATGTCCCCCACGAAGACGAAGTCGCCCGTGAGGAAGAGGAGGGGTTCGTCCGTCACCGCCCCATCCGCCACCAAGAAGGAAAGGTGCTCCGGGGTATGGCCCGGGGTGTGCACGGCCTTCACCCGGATATTTCCCACCCTGAACTCATCCCCATCCCTGAGGAGGACATGGGAGAAGCCCTCCAGTCCTTTGTACTTCCAGTTCTCGTCCCCTTCGTCCGAGAGGTAGAGGGTGGCCCCGGTGGCCTTGGCCAGCTCCCGGGCTCCCGAGAGGTAGTCGGCGTGGATATGGGTTTCGGCGATGGCGGTGATGCGCAGGCCCAGGCTTTCCGCCAGCTCCAGATAGGTGTCCACGTCCCGCTTGGGATCCACCACCAAGGCCTCCCCGGTGGCGGCGCACCCCAGGAGGTAGCTCATCTGGGCCAAGCCTTCCTCGTAAATCTGCCTGAAAACCATGGCTTTACCTCCGGTGTGGGACTATTGTCCCCATGTCGCCAATATACCCTATGGGGGTACATGGTGTCAATAGAGACAGCGTGCGCGGAGGTCTATTCTTTACGGGAAACATCTGCTATATTCAACAAAGGATGTACCCCTACGGGGGTATCCAGGAGGAGACGATGGCGCTACTGGGACCTAAGGAGCAGGAGATCGTGCGCGAGCGGCTTGCCAACCTGACGCGGGATGTGGAGCTGGTGCTTTTCACCGACACCTCCACCCTGATCGTCCCGGGTAAGGAACCCTGCTTATACTGCAAGGAAACCAAGCAGCTTCTGGAGGAGCTGGCCGCCCTTTCGGATAGGCTTCACCTGGTGGTTTACGACCTGGCCACCCCCGAGGGCAGGGAGAAGGCTAAGGAGTACAGGGTGGAGGATCCCCCCACCCTGATCCTGCGGGAGAAGGGCTCCGAGGCCATCAACCTGCGCTACCGGGGTATCCCGGCGGGGTACGAGTTCGCGAGCCTCCTCGAGGACATCGAGATGCTGGGCCGCGACGGCCACGGCCTGCCGGAGAACGTGGTCCAGGAGCTTAACAACCTCCCCGAGGAAGTGGTGCTCCAGGTCTTCGTCACCCCCACCTGCCCCTACTGCCCTCAGGCGGTGCGCACCGCCCACCGCATGGCCTACGCCTCCCCCAAGGTGTGGGGCGAGATGATCGAGGCCAACGAGTTCCCCGAGCTTTCCAGCCGCTACCACATCCACGGGGTGCCCGACACCATCGTGAACCACGGCAAGGAGAGGATCCTCGGGGCCCAGCCCCTTTCCCAGTTCCTCCAGGCCATCCGCAAGGCGGTGGGGGTGAGCGCCTAGCATGACCCGGCGGGCGCTACTTGGGCTTTTTGCCCTCCTGGCCCTGGTGGCTTGCGGGCCCAGGGGAAGCTACCAGAACATCGGCCCCCAGGAGCTCTACCAGGCGGTGGATCAGGGAGCGGTGGTGGTGGACGTGCGTACCCCCCAGGAGTTTGCCGAGGGGCACGTCCCCGGGGCCATCAACCTCCCGGTGGAAGCCATTCCCCAGTGGGCGGATACCCTTCCTAAGGACAAGCCGGTCTACCTCTATTGCCGTAGCGGGAACCGCAGCCGCCAGGCGGCGGAGTACCTGAAGCGGAAGGGGTATACCAACCTCTACAACCTCGAGGGCGGGATCCTGGCCATCCAAAGAGAGGGCTTCCCCTTGGTTCGCTGATGGATGCGGTGCAGGTAGGGCCCTTCGCCATTCCCTGGGCCAGGTTCCAGGTGTTCCTGGCCCTTCTGGCCATGGTGGCGGTGGCTGAGGTCCTGGCCCGAAGGGTGGACCGGAGGCTTGCCCCGTGGACCTACAACGCCATCCTTGCGGGGTTTCTTGGGGCCCGAATCGGCTTCGTTTTGGAAAACGCATCCGTTTACGCCCGGGATCCCCTTTCCATCCTCTACGTGTGGCAAGGGGGGTTTGACCCCCTTTGGGGTATCCTGGCTGCGGGGGGGTACACGCTGATGGCATTGCCCAAGAACCTCTGGCGGTATGCCCTGTTCGCCGCTTTGGCGGCGGGCTTGGTCTTTGGGGTCTTCCTGGTGCAGAGGCGGGGAGGGGAGGAGGTGCGCCTGCCCTCCCTCACCCTCACCACCCTGGGGGGCACCCCGGTGAACCTGCAGGACTTCCGGGGGAAGCCTTTGGTCCTGAACCTCTGGGCCACCTGGTGTCCTCCTTGCAGGCGGGAACTACCCATGATGGTGCGCCTGAGCCAGGAAAACCCGGATGTACGCTTTGCCTTCGCCAGCCAAGGGGAGGGGCCGGTGGTGGTGCGGAACTTTCTGGAGGAAGAGAGGCTCGCTCCCGAGTGGGTTCTCCTGGATCCGGAGACCCAGCTTTCCCAGGTCCTGAAGACCCAGGGCCTCCCCACCACCTTTTTCTTTGACCGGGAGGGGCGCTTGGTGGCCCGGCACCTGGGGGAGCTTTCCGAGGCCCTTCTTCTTGGGTACCTGAGGGTTTTGCGTTAGCTTCCCGCGGAAAGCAGGGTTTCCTTCTCCCCCACCACCGTCTTCAGGTGCACCGGCCGGCCCCACAGGCGGTAGAGGTTCTCCAGCACCGCCTGGGTCTTTTTCAGGTCCAGCTCCACGCCCTCGTAGGCGTGTTCCAGAAGAAGCTCTCCCCGGTTCCCGTAGTTGGCGTCCACCAGCTCCACGATGGGGTAGCCCCCGTTGGTGAGGCGGAAGAGGAGGGCCTTCTTGGCCTCAGCGAAGCGGGGAAGGTCCTCAGGGTTGAGGAGCCTCTGCCTGAGGGCGAACTCGGGGGTCAGGAAACTATCCAGGAAGCTCAGGTCCGTGTGGATGGTGCGCACCTGGAAAAGCTGCTTGAGCCCCAGGCCGGTGGGCCTCTCGTAGGTGAGCCGCTCCCCTAGGGGCAGGGCCTCGTACTCGGGGCCGAACCGCCCTTTGTCCCAACGTTCCTCCACCTCCTTTAGGAGCAGGTAGCCCAGGCGGTAGGGATTGAAGCCGTGTGGGGCGAGAAGCCCGGCCTGGAGCTCGGCGAACTCCAGGGCTTCCTCCGGGGAGAGGAGGGGGAGGAGGAGGCGGGTGTGCCAGTAGGTGGCCCAGCCCTCGTTGAGGATCTTGGTGGCCGCCTGGGGGACATAGTACAGGCTTTCCTCCCGGATGATCTCCAGGATGCCCTTCTGCCAAGGGGCCAAGGGGGCGTGCCGGGCCAGAAAGCCCAGGATGTCCCGGGTGGGCCTGGGGGGGAGGGGGATGGGGCTTGCCCCCTCCTCGGCTTCCTTGGGAGGCGCTGGAGGAGGGTTCACGTAGGGATCCAGGTAGGGGCGCACCTGGAGGCGGTCAGGGGGTCTTTCTCTTTCTTCCTCCCTGTCCTCTCCTTCCCGCCTTTGGATGTAGGGAGCGTGGGGATCGATGAGGTTTTCCAGGGAAAGGGCCAGGTCCAAAAACTCCTCCACGCTTCTCGCCCCATGCCGCTCCATGGCCTTTTCCACGAAGGCCGCATGATGGGCCATCTCCGCTTCCATGTCCTTGGGGATGGGTTTAAAGGCCAGGTTGTTGTGAAAGAAGTCGGCGTGGGCGTAGACGTGGGCCATGACCAGCTTCTGGGCGAGAAGGGTGTTGCCCTTAAGGAGGTAGGCGTGCACGGGGTAGGTGTTGGCCACCAGCTCGTA
Source organism: Thermus antranikianii DSM 12462 (assembly GCF_000423905.1). Lineage (NCBI taxonomy): Bacteria > Thermotogati > Deinococcota > Deinococci > Thermales > Thermaceae > Thermus > Thermus antranikianii. The sequence continues at coordinate 40,901 of NZ_AUIW01000006.1, forward strand.
GATGCGCCCGAGGCCGTAGCGGTAGGTTTCCCGGTAGCGCAGGTACTCGCTGCCGAAGCGCCAGTGGGGGTAGCGTCGGGGAAAGCCCCCGTAGGCGGCCAGCATGGCCATCTCCTCTGGACCTACCTCCTCAAAGAGCACCGGGGGAAAGGAAAGCCCTTCCGCCAAGGCTCTTTCCCGTAGGATCTCGGCCCAGCGGCGAAGCTCCTTGCGCATCCTTTAGCCTCCCAAAAGCCGCCTCAAGGCCAAGGGCAGGTCCTCCTTGCCCCGCACTTCGGTGGCGGCTAGCCCCTCTTCCTGGCCCAAAGCTTCCTTCAGGTCCTCCAGGAACCGCCCCTGGCCGTAGGGTCCCTGCACCTGGGCATACCCGTAGAGGGCCAGGGTGGGGAGGAGGCGCCTTAGGGCCTCGAGGGCCACGGGGGTGTCTCCCTGCCAGTTCTCCCCGTCGGAGAAGTGGTAGAGGTAGCGGTTGTAAAAGGCCTCCGGGTAACGCTTCAGGATCTCCTCCGCCAGGAGGAGGGCGCTGGAAAGCCGGGTACCTCCGCCTTCCCGGGCCCGGAAGAACTCCTCCTCCGTTACCTCCCAGGCCTCGGCGTCGTGCAGGAGGTAGCGCCTTTCCAAGCGGGGGAAGTGGCGCTTGATCCAGAGGGTGATCCAGAAGGATAGGGTCTTCACCAGCCTAAGCTCCTCCTCCCGCATGCTCCCCGAAACGTCCAGGGCGAAGAGGACCACCGCCTGGGCGTGGGGCCTGGGCTTGCTCCTCGGGGCCTTGTAGCGGAGGTCTTCCCGATCGGGGACCAAAAGGGGCTCCTCCGGGCGGTACTCTCCGGTGATGAGGGCCCGCTTAAGGCTTTCCTTAAGGGTGCGGCGCACGTGGCGCAGGCCCCTCGGTCCCTTGCGGGCGATGGTGGTGTAGCGGGAGGCCTCCTCCGTGACCTCCCCTTCCCCCTTGGGCCTGAGCCGGGGAAGCTTTAGGGCCTCGCCCACCAGGTCCAGAAACTCCTCCAGCTCCAGCTCGGCTACGGGCACATGGCCCGCAGGGCCCAGGCTTTCCGTCCCCGGGCCCCCAAGGCCCAGGTCTTCCCCCAGGGGCTCCTTGTATACGATCTTGGGAAGCTCCAGCTGGGGCAGGGGTATGGAGACCAGGCGGCCTTCCACCTGGCCGAAAAGCTCCTCCCGGGTTAAAAACTCCCGGGCCCGTTTCTTCACCTCCCCGCGAACGATCTCCTTAAAGCGCAGAAGATCGCGCTCAATGGGCCTCATCGCTCACCCCGGGCGAAGATGGAGGCGGCGAACTCCAAAACCCCGCTGGCGCAGTGCTCGCAGTAGCCGTAGTCGCGGATAAGGCGGGCCTTGACCACGTCGATCTTGGCCTGGGTCTCCGGGTCCACCACCCCCGAGACCAGGGCGGAGAGGCGGATGGTGTCCTTCTGGTCGTCGAAGAGCTTGAGCTCCAGGGCCCGGCGAAGCCTTTCGTTGTCCTTGTAGGTGAACTGCCTTCCCTCCAGGGCCAGGGCGCCGATATAGTTCATGATCTCCCTACGGAAGTCGTCCTTGCGGGACTCGGGGATCTCTATGCGTTCCTCTATGGAGCGCATGAGTCTTTCGTTGGGGGGTTCGGGGGCACCGGTGTAGGGGTTTTTCACCTTCTCCCCCAGGACGTAGGCCTTTACGTGGTCGATGTAGTTGTGGAAGAGGCGGTTTAGGGCCTCCTCGTCGGCGGCGATGGCCCTTTGCACCTCGTTCTTCACGATTTCCGCATACTCCGCCTTTACCTCCTGCAGAAGGGCCCTATAGCGTTCCCGGGTCTTCTCGTCGGAGATCAGGGAGTGGTGCTTGAGGCCCTCTTCCAGCTCGTTCATCACCATGAAGGGGTTGATGCAGGGTTCCTCCGAGGTGACCAGGACGTTGGAGATCTTGTCCTGGATGTAGCGGGGGCTGATGCCCTCGAGGCCCTCGCGCTTGGCCTCGGCCATGAGCTCCCGTACCGCCTCCTCCGTCCAGCCAGGAAGGAGCTTGCCGTCATAGAGCTTGAGCTTCTGCATGAGGGTGAGCCCCGCCCGCTTGGGAGGCTCCAGCCGGGTGAGGACCGCCCAGGTGGCGGCCATCTCCAGGGTGTGGGGGGCGATGTGCTTGGCCCTGACCTTGCTGAAGTCCCGCTGGTAGATTTTCACCTCGTCGGAAACCCGAAGGATATAGGGAATGTCGATCTTGATGGTGCGGTCCCGGAGGGCCTCCATGTACTCGTTGGCCTGGAGCTTCCGGTACTCAGGCTCGTTGGTGTTGTGACAAACAACGTTTCCGACGCCACAGACGAAGTTATGGAGGCCCTCGCATTCGATGTCGTAGACCCACTCCGCAAACGCCCTCCGGGAGTGCACTCGGGCTTGGAAGCGGCGGTGGCGGCCCCCGCGCTTGCCATCCCCCGAAACGAACCGAATCCGGTAGGCCGGGGGCCGACCAGGCCGCTCCTGTCGGTAAACGCTATAGTCGTAACCGAGCAACGTCGCCAGGGTGCCGACCTGGGCAGCCAGCATCGGCGAGATCGTCTTGAATTCAAAGAAGCGGGCACGGTAATCGGCCGATGCGGTCCGGTCGAGCTCTGCGGAGAGCTTACGGGAGCCATCGGTGCGCATCAGTTCGTCAAAGGCGTGTTCGAGAAGCGGCCTTGGCAACCGAAAGAGGAAGTCCGGGAGCCTCTTCGAGGCTGCGTGTTCCCCGCAGTGGTGGCGAGCAAGCACGGCGATAGCCTGCGAACCAAGGTAGAGTCGCCATGCCGAATCGGTCTTGGCGCCGGCGTCAATGTACCCGTGTGCGGTTGTGATGCGAGCGTAAGCCCTACGGACCCGTTCCAACTCGTTCCGGTCCGCATGGCTAATCACGATGCCGCCGTTTTTGCCGTTCACGTGGCCCTCGGTGGCGTACCAGATGAGGACGGTGAGGAGGTCCTTGAGGGCGCTCTCGTCCCGAACCGGGTGGTAAACCGCTCGGATCTCTGTTGCGTGCCGTGGGAGGGCGAGCCTTGCCCACCCCGGACGGGCGGGGCGCGTCAGGGGCCCGCTTCCCACCGCTGCACGAACGTCTTCGCGGATGAAGCCGTCAACACCTTCCACGACATCCACAAGTGCCTCTTCGTCCTGTAAGGCGAGATCCACATCGATCCGGCGCACCGCCGCGATCTCGCGCCGCTCCTCCGGGTAGAAAGTCCGCCCGTCGCGGTCGTATAGGGAGTGGTTGGGAGTCGTTTCCACTACGCCCCACTTCTGGGAGGTGGTGAGCATCTCGCCTGTAAACCGGTGCCGGAAGATCGACCGGACTGGGGTCCAGCGCGTCTTACCCGACGAGAAGTCGTGTGCGAGCACTTCGAGTCCCGTGGGGTCGCGGCCGAACCTTTCCCAGAGACCTTGAAGTGTTGTCCACCCGGGGATGCCCTGGTAGCGGTACAGGATCGGCGTGTCTCCGGAGACGCTATGCCCCAGGATGATCTCGTCGATATCGGTCTGGGCGAACTTCTTGGACTTGATCTTGTGCTCCTGGCTGGCGGTGAGGAGGTCGTAGAGGAAGGCCACGTCCAGCTTGAGGATCTCGATGAACTCCACCAGGCCCCGGTTGGCGATGTTGAGTTCCCCGTCGAAGTTGAAGGCCCTGGGGTCGGAGTCGGAGCCGTAGATGGCCACCTTGCGGTAGTTGATGTCCCCGGTGAGCTCGGTGGAATCCTGGTTCTTCTCGTCCTTGGGCTGGAAGGTACCGATGCCGATGCGGTCCTTTTCCGAAAGGACCAGGCGCTTCACCACGATCTCCTCCTCCAGCACCTTGGCCAGATCCCCGCCGTGGCGGGCCAAGGCCTCCCGCATCTGGAAGCGGCACACCGGGCAGAGATCCCCCTCCAGCTCGAGGGGGTAGGGGTACTCGGGATGGAGATGCTGAAGCTCCTCCAAAAACTCGTTCCGGATCTCCTTGGGCAGGAGGAGGAGGGGCTCCTCGTGCATGGGGCAGGGAAGGGGGCCTTCCGGGGTCTTCCAGTAGAAGGTGAAGAGCTTCCCCTCCTCCGTGCGGCTGTAGGCCTCGAGGCCCTTCTTGAGAAGCCGGGCGATGGTGCTCTTGGCCGAGCCCACGGGACCGTGGAGGAGGAGGATCCGCCGTTCGGGCCCCAGGCGGTGGGCGGCGGCCTTTAAGGTGGCCACCAGGCGCATGAGGGGCTTGTCCAGGCCGAAGATGGCGTCCTTCCCCCCCTCAAAGGGGTCATCGAAGAAGCGGTAATGGAGGAGCTTCTCCTTAAAAAGGGTGTACTCCTCCACCCCGTAGGAGAGGATCATGTCGTGGACCCGCTGGAAGCTGGTTCTCAAGGGCCTGGGGTCCTTCTTGAGAAGGCTTAGATAGTCGGCGAAGGAGCCTTCCCAGCTTAGGGCCCGGTAGGCCTCGAGGTCTTGACGGCGACGGATGCGCTCCAGTTCGTTCATGGACGCCCTCCTTCATACCGGCTAGGGACGGGTTTTGATAGCTTTGCCTTTATTGTAGCAGGTTCTGGGCGGAGAATGTGGCCCTGGTTCTAGCCGGGAAGGGGGTTTTGCGCTAAGCTTTCCTAGCTTCTTGTGGAGATCTCGTAGAACCCCCGGGCGTTGTGGAGGAAGTGGGCCAGGATGCTGGGGAGAAGGCTTCCGGTGAGAAGGTAGGTGAGCCCAAAAAGGAGCCCGGCAAGCCCGGTGTAAACCGGGTAGGCAAGGGCCCGCCTGGGGGCGGGGTGAAGGAGGGCGAAGACCAGGGCCTGGAGGAAGAGCCCAGGGGGTCCAAGCCAGGCCAAGAGGAGGCTTTGCAAAAGGCCTCGGAAGAAGACCTCCTCCGCCACCCCCGAGAGGAGGGCGAGGAGGAGGAGGATGGCGGGTCCTACCCTGGCCCGGCGCAGGGCTTCTCCCAAAGCCCGGTGGAGGTTTTCCGCTTCCCGGAAGGAAGCGGGGAAAAGATGTCTAAAGGCTTCCTCCAAAGCGGCCAAGGCCAGGAAGAGGCCCAGGGCATAGAAAAGCTCCTTGGGGTCCGCCTGGCCGAAGGGAAGGTCCAAGAGAAGCATACCCGAAGCCCCAAGGAGGAGTAGCCCTCCCTGGAGGACCAGGAGGAAGCCGAGGGGTGGAGGGACCAAGGCCTTAAGGCTCTATTCCCCGCCCAGGGCGAAGCCCTGGTCCAGGAGCCTCTTGGGGTAAGCGCGGAAGGCCAGGAGGGTTTCCGTGCGCTCCACCCCTTCCAGGGATAGGATCCCCTGGGTGACGGCGTCGTCCAGCTCCTCGAGGTCCTTAAGGCGCAAAAGGGCTACCAGGTCAAAGGGGCCCGTAACCGAGTAGACCTCGGCCACCTGGGGGAGTTCGGCGATGGCCTCGCCCAGGGTGGCGATCCGGTCCCCGCGGGCACGGATGAGTACGAAGGCGGTGATCACCCCTTTATCCTACCTCCAGGATCAGCTTGGGCCGGAAGGCCAGAGCGTCGGCGGCCACCAGGTGGAGGGGAATGCCCCGGTACTCCTGGGGAAGCTTTTCCGGGTCCGCCCCGTGCAGGTGGCCGTAGACGATGGCCTGGGGCTTGGCCTCTGCGGCCAGCTCCAAAAGGGAGGTGGTCTCCCCCTTGGGGCCGAAGGGGGGGAAGTGGAAGGCCACCACCAGGTGGCGGTGGGGTTTGCGCTTCAGGTCCTGTAGGGAGAGCTTAAGCCGCTCCACCTCCCGGGCGAAGATCCGTTCGTCCTCCGGGGTGGCGGGCGGGTACTGCCAGCCCCGGGTTCCCGCCACCGCCACCCCGTCCAGAACCAAGGCATCGTTTTGCAGGGCGTACATGCCTTCGGGTAAGACAGCTCTCAGGCGGCTTATGGAGGGCCACCAGTAGTCGTGGTTCCCCTTTAGGAGCACTTTTTTGCCAGGCAAGGCGGCCAGGTCCAGAAGGTCCGGCAGGGCCTCCCCCAGGCGCATGGCCCAGGAGATGTCCCCAGGGACGATCACCAGGTCCCCCTCCGCCACCACCTCCCGCCAGCCTCGGAAGAAGGCCTCCGGATGGCCCTGCCAGTTGGGGCCGAAGATGGTCATGGGTTTGGGGTGCAGGCGGGAGAGGTGGGGGTCGGCGATGGCGAAGACCCGCATGGGCTTTAGCGTACCCTATGGGTATGGAAAAGGCCGAGGCCCTGGCCTATGCCTTAAGGCTCCTTTCCCAAAGGGCCATGAGCCGGGCCCGCCTGCGGGAGAAGCTTCTCGGCCGCTTTTCCGAAGGGGAGGTGGAGGAAGCTCTGGCCCGCCTCGAGGAGCTGGGCTATTTGGACGACCGGGCCTTTGCGGAAACCTTTGTGGCCACCAGGCGGAAGTACGGTCCCCGTAAGCTCCGCTTCCTCCTGAAAGCCCAAGGGGTGCCGGAGGAGGTGGTGGAGGAAGTCCTTGCCGCCTATGGGGAGGAGGAAAGCCTGGAGGCGGCGCTTAAAGTCCTCCGCCGCTACCCCCGCCGCCTGGACAAGGCCAAGGCGGTGCGGTTCCTCCAGGGCCGGGGTTTTCCCCTTTCCGTGGCGTTAGAGGCCTACCGGCTTGTCAAGGAGGAGGAAAGCGGGTAAAAAGAGCCCATGCCCGAGGTGCGCGCGGAACGCTTGATCAAGGCGCCAGCGGAAAAGGTGTATGCCCTGGCCAAGGACCTGGAGGGCTTAAAGCCCTACCTTAAGGAGGTGGAAAGCCTCAAGGTGCTCTCCCAGGAGGGCAACCGCACCCGAAGCGAATGGGTGGCGGTGGCCATGGGCAAGAAGGTGCGCTGGTTGGAGGAGGAGGAGTGGGACGACCAGAACCTAAGGAACCGTTTCTACTCTCCGGAAGGGGATTTTGACCGCTACGAGGGCACTTGGGTTTTCCTGCCGGAGGGGGAGGGGACCCGGGTGGTCCTGAGCCTTACCTATGAGCTCACCATCCCCATCTTCGGGGGGCTTTTGCAGAAGCTCGTGCAAAAGCTCATGCAGGAGAATATAGAGAGCCTTCTCAAGGGCCTTGAGGAGCGGGTTCTGGCTTCCTAGTGAACCCGGACAAACACATGTGAGACTCTGGGCTGGGATAAAAAGAGGGGGACCGACTCCGGAAGGAGGCCCCCCGAGTGCAGCTTACCACGGTTGGCAAAGCGATCTGGCGAGGAGCGAGGAAGGCCCAGGAGCTGGAGATGGCGGGGGCCGGCGACCCCCTGGTCCAGGAACGGCTGCGCAAGCTCAAGCAGGTGGAGGCGTTCAGGAAGCACGGGGTGAGCTGGCCCGAGATCCAGGCCCTGGTGGGGATCAGCCGGGCCACCTATCACCGCTGGCGGAGCAGGCTCAAGGACGAAGGACTTAAAGGCCTTCTTCCGAAACCCAAACGCCCCAAACGCCTACGGCGGAAGGTGCACTGGACCTCCGAACTCCTCATCGCCACCGAGGACTTGCGGAGACAAAACCCCACCTGGGGCCGCTGGCCCATCTGGTGGAGCTTGAGGAAGGGAGGTTTTGAGGTCAGCGAGCGCACCGTGGGCCGCATCCTCGCCCATCTGGAAGCCAGGGGGCGGGTGGAAAGGGTGGCCGCCTTCCTGGCCCGGGCGAGGCGGGGCAAGGGGAGGCCAAGACCCCAGAGGCCCTACGCCCAGAGGAAGCCCCGGGGATACGAGGCCAGGGCGCCCGGGGACCTGGTGCAGTTGGACACCCTCACCGTGACCCTAGGGCCCGGGGAGGTGGTCAAGCACTTCTCGGCCCTGGACCTGGTCACGCGCTTCTCCCTGGCCCAGGTGCACACCAGGGCCACGGCCAACCTGGCGGCGGGATTCCTCTCCGCCCTCGTGACCAAGGCCCCCTTCCCCATCCGGGCCGTCCAGGTGGACGGGGGGAGCGAGTTCATGGCCGAGTTTGAGGAAGCCTGCCGGAGCCTGGGAATCCGGCTCTTTGTGCTGCCCCCACGGAGCCCGAAGCTCAACGGGCACGTGGAGCGGATGCAGCGCACCTTCCGCGACGAGTTTTATACCCTGCCCTTGCCAAGGGGGCTTGTGCGCCTGCAGGCCGAGCTGGACGCTTATCTGGCGTACTACAACCACCGCAGGCCCCACATGGCCCTGGGGGGGCTGGCGCCCCTGGAGTTCTTGGCTAAAATGCAAGCGGAGTCGGTCCCCCAGTCTCAGATGTATTGACCGATTACAAACTCTTGACACGACCTCAGACCAGGATATTTAATGATAGAAAGGAGCGTGAAAAAACCATGAGCGCACCGACCAGGGATATTGGAATTGTTGTTAGTAAGGTTGGCGAGCTGGCGGTGACGGGGCTCCCATGCTTCATGTACCATGACCCCTATCACGAGCGCTTTGTCAACTATATCCGCTTACTGGTGGCCCAGAACCTGCCTGTTCTGGTCCGTCTGCATCCGGGGTGGAACTACCCTATGGAGGAGGACATCCTCCGGAAGGAAGTCGACCGCACTGGGCACGCGGTGCTGGTGGTGGGCTATGACGACGCCGCCGAGGAATTCATCCTTCTCGACCCGTGGGATCAAAGCCACTGGGGGGGAAGCAGGGGCGGAGAGTGGCGTATCGGCTACCGTGAACTTGGCCTCCTTGCCGTGGACTGCACTAGAGACGCTGTGATTACCGGTGTCTTGCCGAATGTGGAAATCCAGTTCGACGGCGTGGATGCACTCCAATGCAACGTCACGTATTCTTGTCCCGAGCCTCTCTTCCGGACCTTTATTGCAGAGGAGGCATTCCTGACGCTGACCGTGCCAAAAGGCTTGCAGCTGGACACGGACGGGGACCAGATAAGCCTTGGCCAGCTGCAGCCGGGGGAAACACGCTCCGTGGTTATTCCCGTGATCTTGGAAGACCCTGTAAACGGCGAGATTACGGCAGAGATTGATCTTGTCATCCGCTCCCTCTGGTTGCGAGACTGGAAGGAGACCATCCGGGTCGTCTCCCGTCATCGTATCACTGCTATTGAGCGGGCCATGGTCTAGCCAGGTAGCGCATAGCCTTACCGTATCCCCTATTCCGTCATCTCACGGAGGCCATGCTTCCTCAAACACTAGCCTCTGCGGGGGCGTTTTATGCATAAAGCCATCGCCACCTTGAAGGCCTTGAAGGCTAGGTTAGGGCTAGTACTTCTCACCCGAGAACTCCCATTCTCGTACTTTTTCATCAGCAGGACCCTGTCCCGCATTGGCGAGAATGTATTCTCCATCGCCGTCCCGTGGCTGGTGTTTCAGCTGACGGGCAGCACCCTACAACTCGGACTGGCCTTTGCCCTCCAGGTTGTCCCTTCACTGCTGCTAGCTCCCTTTGCTGGCGTTTACGTGGACGCCGCTTCCAGAAAAAGAGCGATGCTCGTTTCGGAGGGTTGCCGGGCACTGCTCGGTCTGGCTGTGACTGGGCTGTCCCTCCTGGGTAGCCTCCAGGTGTGGCACCTGTATCTCGCGGTGGTGGCCCATGCGGTCACCGCCAGTTTTCTTACCGTGGCAGCCGGGGCTGCTATTCCGGCCCTCGTGGACCAGGTTGACTTAACGCGCGCCAACGCGCTCATCAGGTTGAGCCGCAACCTGTGCGACATCTTGGGCAAGGTCATGGCCGGCCTACTCTTGGCCTGGCTGGGCCCGGCGTACACGTTCCTGGCGAATGCCGCCTTGACTTTCGCGTCCGCGGCTCTGTTGTTGCCGCTCCGGGGCATAGACGGGGGATCCCCAGTGGTGCGGGGCTGGCGGCCAAGGGTACTACAGGACTTTGTGAGTGGAGTGGGTATCCTGCGCCGCCACAGCGCGGCTGTGCTTGCCATGGCGGATCTGGTGGTGATCAACGTCGGTATTCCGGTCCTGGCAATAGCCCTTCCCGTCATTTCTGAAGAGGTCCTGCGCCAGGGTGCCGCTGGCTATGGGCTCCTCACCGGAGCGATGGCGCTCGGGGCCATCGTTGCCACCCTGATAGCCGCTCTGCTGGTCGGACGCATGGACGAGGGCCGATTGTCTGGGCTTGCCACGGTCCTGTTCGGCCTCCTGGTTGTTTCCCTGGGCTTCGTGAGGGCACTGGAGTGGGGGCTGCTGGCGATGACGCTTATCGGTCTGACGGCCGAATTGGTTTCGGTCTACACCTCCAGCATTCTGCAGCGGACCCTTCCTTCGGATGTCCTGGGCCGGGCCTTTGCTGCCCAGTTTACGGCCCTACGGATCGTCCCCGCGGTCGTGTTCCTGAGTGCCGGTTCTGTTCTCCAAACGTTCGGCGTGCAAACGTTCTTGATCGTGGGGGGTTCTATAACTGTTCTCATCGCGGCGCTCTTGCTCCAGCTCAGGGTGCGGGGTGCGCGAGAGAAAAACCGATGAGGTGGGGTTCCAATAGGGCCATCCGGGTTGGGGAGAGACTGCGAGGAGAAGCTACAAAGAGGAGGTGATACAAAGATGAAGCTGCGGTGGATCCAGTACATCCAAGGAGTCCCACGGTATCCTGTTCTGGCTGGCGACAAAGTCATGATCGTGGCATATAACCGGACGGTACACCAGTACGAGGTGATGGCCTGCCGCTCCCACGACGGGGAGCTCAGGTGGAAGTTAGCTCTCCCTGCCGGCGGCTACGGACGTCCAGCAACGGACGGATCGAGGCTTTACATGCTCTGGGGCCAGTCCGGGTTGGCTGCCCTAAACGTCGAGAACGGAGACCTGCAGTGGGCATGGAAAACACCGTGGCGGATCAGGAGCGGCCCGGTTCTTTTTAAAGACATGGTCTACCTATGTGCTGGAGACTCTATCATCGCCGTCAACAAAGAAGATGGGCGGGAAACACGAAGGTTCCAGGTGGGGCGAACATTTCTGTTCGGCAACCCCTGCGTCTCCCTTATTGACTCCCATCCTTTGTTGTTTGTCTTGGGTGCGGAACCGTCAAACAATTACCTGTACTGCGTCTCCCTAGACGACACGGGAGCACCCGTCAGTCTTGAGTGGAAACGGCCAATTGGTAAGACCGGAGTTGTGTCGTCGGAAACGGCCGGACCTGCCGTGGGCGCCGACCGTATCGTGATCGGATCGCTCGACGGCACAGTTACCTGCTTCGCATGCGCCACGGGGCAGGTATTGTGGACAGATCACGTGGGGGAGGTCACGATTCGCAGCGCTGCCTTTACGGATGGGGAACGTGTCTACGTCACCACACTCGGGGGCTCCATTCTCGCTTACAGCCTGCACACGGGGGCCCGGTTGTGGGAGCGGCAATTGTACGCGGAGGGGATCTGGGCCCCTCCAGCCCTGGCGGCTGGACTTCTGATCGTCCTGGGTGGTGGTGTCCTCGAGGCCATCGACCCGTCCAACGGGTCGTCCGTGGCACAAGTTGCGGTGGGTCATGGCCCCTACTCCGCCCCCGTTCCCTCCGGAACTCATGTATTCGTGGGCGGTGGGGATCCCCCGTTCACGGGCTATCTCTTCGCGGTGGACCTGGCGGTGGCCGATCCCACCAGCATGGCGGACCAAAACCTCGCCGATCTTGAAATCCAAGCTAACGATTGGGAAATTCAGATTTCCTTCCGGGTTCCACCTTTGGTTACAGACCTCTGGCTCGATGGACGGCCCCTGGGGGCGGATGCGGTGATTCGTCCTGTTCGTCGGGCAGATCGGGCTTACTTTCGCATTGCGCTCGCCCCCGGCAAGCGCATCGGAAAGTACGCCCTCCCTGTGGCACTGTGGCGCCAGGATAAGCTCATCTGGAACACGATTCTCGTCGATCTCGGAATGAACCGTGTGCCTACATTGGGGTTACCTCAGCAAGCGCGGGTCTCACATCTCATCTTTGAGCCCCAGGCCGAGCCAACTGCCAGCGGTGCTGCCGCGTTGTCGATGCTGCTTGGGCATTTTGGGCTGAAGGTGTCCCAGCAGCACGTCAAGGAGATGGCGGACTATCTGGTGGAAACGTGGCAGGTGGACCCACACCACAAGTGGTCTGGCGTGGCAATGCGAATTTCCCACGCAGGCGCCCGCGATGTGCGAGCTAAGAAGCCGTCGTAAAGGTCAACGGGAAAACTCGCCTCGATTTTACATGGCCCCTAGGATCCGCTTTTACCTCCCCCGCCCTCAGCCAGGCCCTTAGCCCCTGCAGTAAGCCCATCACCCGGGTGTCCACCAGAAGGCTCAGGCCCAGGGCGTGCAGGTAGATAGGGAGGCGGTAGATGGGGTAGAGAGAGACTTCCTTCCCCAGCGCCTCCGCCACCCAGCGTTGCAGCTTGAGCCCCGTCCACAAGCCGCCTTCAGGCGGGAGGCCTTGGCGGTAGATGAGGGCCTGCAGAACCCTCTCCCGTTCTTCTGGGGTCAGCTTTGGCGGTTGTCGTGCCTCCTATCCGGGAGGGCCTCGAGGCCCTCCCGGTTGTAGCGGGCCACGGTGGCGCAAACCCAGCGGGAGGTATGGAGGGCGATGGCGGCCACCTCCTGGGCGGTGAGGCCCTGCTTGGCGTGGTACGCCGCCAGAGCCTTCTTGATCCGTTGCTGGAGCTGGGGGAGGGTCAGGTGATCAACGACGGTCATGGGGGTAAAAAGGGTATCACCTACCACGCCACCCAGGCCTGGGCCCAGGATCTCTTTCCCGAGCCCCCGCCTTCCCACCAGTCCCTGGTCTGGTTTGCCCACCGCTACCTGGACGAGGCCATGCTGGAGGCCCTACTGCAAAAGCTCCGGGCGAGACCTGAGGAAAGGCTTTCCCGGGAGGATGAGGCGGGCCCTTTCGCCTAAGGGACACCACGGGGCTTCCCTACCGAAGCAAGGACCGCCTCCCCCGGTGGCGCAGGGGACAGGAGGCGCGGCGGGTGCGAGGGCATGGGAGGCTCTGGGCCCTTGCCCGATGGTGGAGGGGGCTAAGGCTTCTGGTTCTGGAGGGGGTTTGGGTGGGGCCAGGGTATGCCTCGGACCCCCGGCTTGGGCCGAGGGTTGCGGCGGTTTGGTCGGGAGGGTGGGGTGCTTTTGGGGGACGCGGGATTTGACGGGGAGGAGGTTTGGCGGGTGGTGAAGGGGCTTGGGGTGCGGCCCCTGATCCGGTTGCGGGAGAAGGGGGAGGTCCGGGATGCAGTGCGGCGTTGGGCGGCTTTCCACTGGGAGGATGCGCTGTATCGGTTTCGTGGAGTGGTGGAGGGGGTGTTTGGGGGGATGAAGAGCCGGTGGGCCGGGGGCTACTTGATGGAGCGCAAGCCCTCTTCGGCGATGAAGCGGATCTTCCTGGAGGCCATCGCCTATGACCTCCGGATCCTCCTTACCCTCACCCCTGTTCCCAAGGGGTTCAAGCCAATTTACTAGGCAAGCCCAGGGGGCCTGAGCCCGGACAGAAACATGTGAGACTCAACATGTGAGACTCTAGAGACCCGGGATGGGATAAAAAGGAGGGGGACCGACTCCGAAAGGAGGTCCCCCAAGCGCAGCTTGCCACAGTTAGCAAAGAGGTCATAAGAGGGGCCAAGCTCGCCTTCCAGCTCGCCGAGGCTCAAGCCGGCGACCCCAAAGTCAAGGAACGCCTGCGCAAGCTCAAGCAGGTGGAGACCCTACGCCGCCACGGGGTGGACTGGGAAGAGGTCCAGGACCTGGTGGGCCTCAGCCGGGCCACCTACCACCGTTGGAAGAGGAGGCTCAAGGAAGAGGGGCTCAAGGGTTTGGTCCCCAGGTCCAGGCGCCCCAAACGCTTGCGGCGGAAGCGACACTGGACTCCTGAGCTTCTCCTGAAGGTGGAGGCTTTGAGGAAGGAGGGCTTTGGGGTGACTCAAAACTTGCACTTATCCATCCCTCTCAACCCTATGCAACCGGGGCACTTGAAAAGGGCTGCGGGTTTCCCGTCTGATGACGGGTGCCATGCCCACAGCCCAGTACCTACTCTCGGCCATCCTAGCCCTTCTGCCAAGCCCCCACCTCCAGGAGTCCCTCGAAGCCCTCCTCCTCCTGCTCTTGCAGGGCCACGGCAAAGCCAGACCCCAGCACAGCCAGACCAAGTCCCCCGCAAGGTGTTTCCCTCACGGGAAAGCAGCCGCCCTCTCCCGCTTCTTCAACCGGTATGCCTGGCCCACCCGCACCCTCATCCGCCTCGCCCGAAGGGAGGCGGAAAGGGCCCTGGACCGCGCCAGGCCCAGACGGGGTTCCAAGCCCAGGCTCCTGGTGGTCCTGGACCTGGTCACCCTGGAGAAGCGGGGCCTCCTCAGGGCCCTGCCTCTCTCCTTCTTCCACGGCAAGTGGGGCCTCCACCTGGGGGTGGTCTACCTGGTCCACGGCGAGCTCCGCATCCCCTGGAGCTACCGCGTATGGCGGGGCAAGGGGGAAAAGAGCCTCTCCCTCCTGGCCCTCAGGCTCTTAGCCTCCCTGCCCCCTTGGATGCGGAAGGCCTTCCGGGTGCGGGTGGTGGCCGATACCGCATTCGGCACCATCCGGTTTTTGCGGGGGGTCAGGGAGCTGGGATTGGAGGCGGTGGTAGGGATGCGGCGGTTTAGCATCGAGCACTTCTTCAAGGCCATGAAAAGCGAGTTCTCCCTGGGTCAGTTTGGGCAGCGGACAGCTTTGGGGGTGCACCGTTTTCTGGTGCTTTCCCCCCTGGCCTACCTGCTGGCCCACTGGGTAAAGCTGGCCTCTGAGGAGAAAGGGTGTACCTGGTGGGAGGCGGCGAGACGGCTCTTTCCTGAGCCGGTGGCCCTGATCCTTTCGCGCGAGCTCTCGCTCCTGGGGCTCTGGCCTCCACCTCCAGGGAAAGGGGTAGAAGATGCGTGTTTATGCGGGATATGCGGGAGGTGCAAGTTTTGAGGTGAGCGAGCGCACGGTGGGGCGCATCCTGGCCTACCTGGAGAGGCTAGGGAGGGTGGCGAGCGTGGCTGCCTTTTCGGCGCGGGCCCGGCGGGGGAAGGCAAGGAGGAAACCCCGGCGTCCCTACGCCCAAAGGAAGCCCAAGGGCTACGAGGCCCAAGCGCCGGGCGACCTCATCCAGGTGGACACCTTCACCGTCACCCTAGGACCCGGGGAGATGATCCGGCACTTCTCGGCCGTGGACCTTGCCACCCGCTTTGCGCTGGCGGAGGTGCACACCCGG
Organism: Thermus antranikianii DSM 12462; assembly: GCF_000423905.1. Taxonomy (NCBI): domain Bacteria; kingdom Thermotogati; phylum Deinococcota; class Deinococci; order Thermales; family Thermaceae; genus Thermus; species Thermus antranikianii. The sequence goes on from NZ_AUIW01000006.1 coordinate 55,928, forward strand.
GCTACGGCCGACCTTGCGGCCGGCTTCCTGGCCTACCTGATTGCGCAAGCGCCCTTTCCCATCCGGCCATCCAGGTGGACGGGGGGGCTGAGTTCATGGCCGGGTTTGAAAAGGCCTGCGAGGGGTTGGGCATCCGGCTCTTCGTGCTGCCTCCCAGGAGCCCCAAGCTCAACGGTCACGTGGAGCGCATACAACGGACCTTCAGGGACGAGTTCTACACCCGGTCGTTGCCGTCTGGGATTCCTGAGCTCCAGAGGGAGCTTAACGCTTACCTGGACTACTACAATCGGCGGAGGCCGCACCGGGCTCTAGGGGGTTTGGCCCCTTTGGAATACCTGGCTAAGATGCGGAGGGAGTCGGTCCCCCAGGAGTCTCAGATGTGTTGGCCGACTACACCTAGTTGCACATGGGGCCCTTTTGCTCTACCATGGGCCTGAAGCCGCCCATGTTCTTCCAAAGCAGGGTGGCCCAAGAGCTTTCAGGAGGTCAAAGTGGAAACGTTGCGCGTGTCTTCCAAGTCCCGCCCTAACTCCGTGGCCGGTGCCATCGCAGCGCTCTTGCGCACCAAGGGGGAGGTGGAGGTGCAGGCCATCGGGCCTCAGGCGGTGAACCAGGCGGTGAAGGCCATCGCCATCGCTCGGGGGTACATCGCCCCCGACAACCTGGACCTGGTGGTCAAGCCAGCCTTCGTGAAGCTGGAGTTGGAGAACGAGGAACGGACCGCCCTTAAGTTCAGCATCAAGGCCCATCCCCTGGAGTCTTGAGGTCCGGAACCCCCAGGGCCCTGGCCGTTCGCATCCTCCTCGAGGTGGAGCGGGGCGGCAGGGCCCAATTGCTTCTGGACCGAGCTCTGGACCGTCTGTCCTGGCCCGAGCGGGATAAAGCCTATGCCACCCACCTGGTGTATGGGGCCCTGCGCCGCTTGAGGTATTTGGACTTTCTCTTGGAGCCCCACCTCAGAAAGCCGGATAGGCTTCCTCCCCAGGTGCGCTGGATCCTGCGCCTGGGGACCTGGGAGTGGCTTTTGGGCAAAGCGGACCATGCCCGGGTGAGCCCCTGGGTGGAGGAGGCCAAGAGGGTTTTTCCCCCCCTGGCCGGCTTGGTCAACGCCGTGCTCCGTCGTTTGAGCCTGCGGGAGGCCCCGGAGTGCGTGCGCCTCAGCCTGCCCGACTGGCTTTGCCAAGCCTGGCAAGGATTCTTCGGCCAGGTGGCCTTCGCCGAGGGTTTCAACGAACCCGCTCCCCTCTTCGTCACCGCTTACCGCTCCGTGGAGGGGTTGAAGCCGGGACCCATCCCCGATAGCTACCTCTGGGAGGAGGGAAAAACCGACTTTTCCGCTTTAGGCCTCCAGCCCCAAAACCCCGCTTCCCTCTTTGCCGCCCAGCTTCTAAACCCTGCCCCCGGGGAAAAGGTGCTGGACCTGTGCGGGGGTGCAGGGCTTAAGGCCTTTTACTTGGCCGCCAAGGGGGCGGAGGTGGTGTCTTACGACCTGAACCCCAGGCGCCAGGAGGCGGGGAAGAGGACGGCGAGGAAGCTGGGCCTAAGGGTGGCCTACCGCACCCAGGACCTGATGGAACCCCTTCCCGAGAAGGCCAAAAGAGTTCTTCTGGACGCTCCTTGCACCGGAACCGGCACTTTCCGAAGCCATCCCGAGCTGCGCTACCGCCTGGCTCCAGAAGACCCGAAGCGCATGGCGGAGTTGCAGCTTAAGCTCCTGGAGACCGCCGCCCGGGCCACGGAGGAAGGGGGAGTGCTGGTCTATAGCGTCTGCACCCTGACGGAGGAGGAAGGAGAGGGGGTGGCCCGGGCCTTTCTTGCCCGGCACCCGGAGTTTGAGCCGGAGCCCATAGCCTGCCCCTTTCCCGTGCTTCGATCGGGCCTGGGTGTCTATGTGGCCCCGGAGGGAGGCCTGGATGGGTTTTATTACCTGCGCCTGCGGAAGGTAAACTCTAGAACATGAAGCTGGCGTTTGTGGGCCTGGGCAAGATGGGGAAAAGCATCCTGAAGGGAGCCTTGGACCGGGGTTTCCTCAGGCCCGAGGAGGTGGGAGTGGTGGGCCGCACCCCGGAGCGCACCCGGGAGCTGGCCGAGGCCTTTGGCCTTCGTCCTTTGGCGCTTAAGGAACTCGCCCAGGCGGAGCGGGTGCTTTTGGCCGTCCAGCCCCGGGATTTTCCCCATCTGGCCCCGGAGATCGCCCACCCTGGGGTGGGATACATCTCCATCATGGCCGGGGTATCCACGGCGGTGCTTTCCCGCAGGCTGGACACCCGGCGGGTGGTGCGGGCCATGCCCAACCTGGCGGCGGTGATCGGTGAGAGTTCCACCGCCCTTACCGCCTTAAGGGAGGCCCGGGAGGCAGGGGACCTGGACTTTGCCCGGTCCCTTTTTGCCACCGTGGGGGATGTGTACGAGATCCCCGAGCACCTCTTCGATCCTTTTACCGCCATGTCCGCCTCTGCCCCCGCCTATTTGGCGGTGGTGGCGGAGGCTTTGGCCGACGCTGGAGTGAAGATGGGTATGCCCCGGGCCCTGGCCCTGCGCCTGGCGGCGGAGGCCTTGGCGGCCACAGGGGAGCTCTTGAAAAGCCGCCATCCCGCCCAGCTCAAAGATGAGGTGGCGAGCCCCGGGGGGACCACCATTTACGGCCTCCATGCCCTCGAGGCCCGCTCCTTGAGAGCTGCCTTCTACGAGGCGGTGGAGGCCGCCACCCGGCGCGGGCACGAGCTGGGAGAGGCGGAGTAAGGGTATGGGAAGCGCTAAGGGCGGGGGGCTTTGGCGGTTCCTCTGGGCGGTGCCGGTTTTCCTTTCCCTGGCCCTGGGCCAGGTCTTTCCTCAGGGAGGGGGACGGTACCTGTACTCCGATGGCACCCAGCAGGAGCTCCTCCCCACCCAGGAGGGGTATCGCCTCCGCTACTGGAAGGAGGGGCGCGTGTTCCGGGAGGACCGGCTCAAAGGGGGAACCGAGGGGCTTTTTCTCCTGGGGGTGGGTCTGCCTGAAGGGTACTTTCCCTTTTCGCCCCCCCTTATGCTCTACCCCTCGAGGCTGGACCTGGGGCTTTCCTGGGGGGGAAGCGCCCGGTTTCGCGGGCAACGGGTGGCCCTTTTCGCCCGGGTGGAGGGAATCGAAGGGGTAAGGGTGAAGGCCGGGGCCTTCAACGCCTACCGGGTGCGGGTGGCCTACACCACGGAGAAAGGGGGTACGGACCTCAAGGAGATCTTCCTGGTTCCGGGCCTCGGGGTGGTGGCCTACCGCACCGGGGAGGCCTGGGTGGAGCTTTTAAGGTTCCCAGAGGCCCTTATGCCCAGGCAGGGGCCCTAAGCCTTGGCCTTGAGGTAGTAGCGCAGGATTTCCCGGTACATGCGCAGGCGGTGGAGAAATCCCGGTAGAAGTCCCCGCTTTTCCTCCTTCATCACCTGGCTCACCCCAGGAAGGGGCAGGTAGAGGACCCGCCAGCCCGCTTTTTTAGCGTGCCGGGTGAGGAGGAGCTCCAGGTCGTAGCGGGCGTTCTCGAGGCCCGGCACCCCTCGCAAATCCTCCGTCTTCAGGGCCCGCTGTCCGGAGAGAAAGGGGGTAAGGCGCATGGCGAGATCCGTGGAAAGCCTTCCCCCTTGGAAGACGCCCACCGTCATCTCCGCCCTCCCCTCTGCCACGGGGGCCAGCAGGGACTCCAAATGGTGCGGGGCAAGACCCAGAAGATCCGCGTCCAGGAGGAGGACCAAGGGGGTGTTTACCCGTTTGAGCCCTTCGGCGATGGCCCCGCCCTTACCCCGGTTGTGGGGCAGGCGCACCACCTGGGCTCCAGCCCTGGCGGCCTCCTGGGCGGTGCGGTCCTTTGAGCCGTCGTCGGCCACCACCACGGGGAAACCTGCCTCTTTGGCCACCTGCACCACCCCTGCGATGGTGGCCTCCTCGTTGTAGGCAGGGATGAGGACCGTGGCCTCCATCTAGCCCCCGAGAAGCCTCCTTAGGTCCTGGAAGGTGACCAGGATGACCAGGAGGATGAGGAAGACGAAGCCCAGGTAGTGGACCATGGCCTCCTGCTCGGGGCGAATGCGGAGGAAACGGGAGAGGAAGAGGAGGAGAATACGCCCGCCATCCAGGGCAGGGATGGGCAAAAGGTTGAAAAGGGCCAGGGAGAGGTTGATGGCCACGGTAAGCTCCAGGAGACGGAAAGGCCCCTCTTGGGCTGCCCGGCCCGTTTCCGCCACGATGCCCAAGGGGCCCACCACCCCGCTATCCGGGTTTCCGGCCAGCACCCCTAAAAGCCCTCCCACCAGGGCCTTCGCCATCTGGGGGCCGAAGGCCAAGGAGCGGCTCACCGCCAGGCTAAGGCCCTCGAGGAAACCTACCTTGCGGAAGGCTACCTCGGGCTGGTACACCACCCCAAGCCGCTCCATGCCTTCCTGCCAGGTGAGGGAGAGGGTGAGCTCCTGTCCTTGGCGGCGCACGGTGAGGGTGTGGTTGCCTGGAGTCTTCACCCGTTCAATCCCCTGGGCTTGGGCGAGGGGTGTCCCGTCCACGGCCACCAGGATGTCGCCGGCCCGTAGCCCCGCTCTTTCCGCCACGCTCCCCGGCAGGACCTCCAGGATCACCGCCCTTCCCGTGGCCTCCGGCACCCCTTGGGCGCTGAAGAGGTAGGCGAGGAGTCCCCAGGCCAGGAGGACGTTCATGACGACCCCGGCCACCAGGACCAAAAGCTTTCCCAGGAAGGGAAGGGCATCGTATCCCCGGCCCCGCTCCTCGGGGAGGAGGCCTTCGATGTCCGCGTACCCCCCCAGGGGAATGGCAGAAAGCCGCCACTCCGTTCCCCAGGCCTGCCGCCTTAGAAGGATCGGGCCGAAGCCCAGGCTGAAGGCCTTGACCCGCACCCCTTGGGCCCGTGCCGCCAGGTAGTGTCCCAGCTCGTGCACGAAGATGCTCACGCCGATGATGATCAAAAACCAGAACAGGCTCATGCCCACCTCTTGGCCTCTTCCCGGGCCCAGGCATCCACGGCGAAGAGGTTCTCCCATGTTAGGGGAAGGGAAGGGGTGTTTTCCAGGACCCGGGCCAGGATCTTTGGGATCTCGGTAAATGGAATCTTTCCGGAAAGAAAGGCCTCCACCGCCACCTCGTCGGCGGCGGAAACCGCTACCTGGGCCACCCCGCCCCGCCTTCCCGCCTCGTAGGCCACCGCCAGGGCGGGGAAGCGGTTGAGGTCCGGCTCGAAGAACTCCAGCACCCCAGGGAAGGGGAGGTTCTGCAAAGGGGTTTCCGCCCTTTCGGGGTAGGTGAGGGCGTACTGGATGGGAAGGCGCATGTCCGTGGGGCCAAGTTGGGCCTTGAGGCTACCGTCCACGAAGCGGACCAGGCCGTGGACATAGGCCTGGGGGTGAACCAGGACCTTGATCTTCTCCAGGGGAAAGCGAAAAAGCTCCTTGGCCTCGAGGACCTCGAGGCCCTTGTTGAAGAGGGTGGCCGAGTCTATCGTCACCTTAGGGCCCATGCGCCAGCGGGGATGGTTTAAGGCCATGGCTGGGGTGACCTGGGAGAGGTCCTCGGGCTCCCGCAGGAAGGGTCCTCCGCTTGCCGTGAGGATGAGCTCGGCCACATCTTCCCGCCTCTCCCCTAAAAGGGCCTGGAAAAGCGCCGAGTGCTCGGAGTCCACGGGGAGGATCTCGGCCCCCTGGGCTTCCACCTCCTGCCAGAGGAGGGGCCCCGCCGCCACCATGGCCTCCTTGTTGGCCAGGGCCAGGCGCTTTCCTGTTCTGGCCGCGGCCCAGGTAGGGGCAAGCCCTGCGAGGCCCGGAATGGCGGCCACGGCCACCTCCGCCTCCAGGGACGCTACCTCTTCCGGAGTGCCAAGCCTTAGCCCGGGGAAGCGAGCCTTTAGCTCCCTGTGGAGGCTTTCGTGGGCGGCCACCAGAAGGGGCCTCCACTCCTGGATCTGGCGGGAGAGCTCCTCCAGGTTTTGCCCGGCGGCAAGCCCCACCACCTGGTAGCCCCGCCAGCGGCACACCTCGAGGGCCTGCCGCCCTATGGAACCCGTGGAGCCCAGGATCACCACCCGTTTCATGTGAAGAGCACCACCAAAAAGTAGGTGAGGGGAAAGGTGAAGAGAAGGCTATCGATCCTATCCAGAAGGCCTCCGTGCCCGGGAAGGAAGTGCCCCGAGTCCTTCACCCCACAGTACCGCTTCAACATGGACTCTACCAGGTCCCCAAGCTGGGCGGCCAGGGAAAGGAGGAGGCTGAAAAGCCAAAGTTCCAATAGGCCGAAGGGGAAGACCTCCCGCACCAGCCCGGTGTAGAGGGCCAGGGCCAGGAAGCTTACCGCAATCCCCCCCAGAGAGCCTTCCACCGTCTTACCGGGGGAGATTTCCGGGGCCAGCTTTTGCCGGCCCAGGGTCCGGCCCACGAAGTAGGCACCGATGTCGGTGGCGAAGCTGGCCACCAGGGGCAGGGAAAGGGTCCAAAGGCCCAGGGTGCTGTCCGGGATCTCCCGCAGGAGGAGAACATACCCTAGACTCCAGGGCAGGTACAAAAAGGCCATGAGGGTGAAGGCGAAACGGGTAAGGTCGGCTCCCTTGAGCAGCTCATGGCTGAAGCTGCCCAGCAGGAAAAGCCCCAGGGCCACCTCCCGCCAGGGCACCTGGGGGAAGTGCCAGTAGAGCTGGGGCAAGGAGAAGAGGAAGAGGAGTACCCCTCCGCCCACCAGGAAGGGCAGGTTCAAGCGGATGCCCCTCTTGGCCAGCATGTCCCTAAGCTCTAAGCTCCCCAGCCACAGGACGAAAACCAGGGTGGGCAGGATTAGGGCGACTCCCCCCCAGAGCACCCATAGGAGCAAAAGAACCCCTACCAGGGCGGAGAGGACCCGGGTGGGCAGGTCGTCCCTGCCCTCCATCACCCCTCCTTCCCCGTGGGCCCCTGGGTAAGGGGCCCATGAGATTTGGGCAAACCGTCCACAGCAGACAAAAGGTGGGTCCTAAGGGGCTTCCTAGCCTAGGATTTCCTGCTCCTTCTTCTCCAAGAGTTCGTCAGCCTTGGCGATGAACTCGTCGGTAATCTTCTGGATTTCGGCCTCCGCCCGCTTGGTATCGTCCTCCGAGAGGTGAAGTTCCTTGGAGAGTTTCTTGAGTTTTTCCAAGGCCTCGCGCCGGACGTTGCGGATGGCAATCCGGCCTTCCTCGGCATAGTGGCGGGCGGTTTTCACCAGCTCCTTGCGCCGTTCCTCGGTGAGGGGGGGTATGTTGATGTACAGGGCGTCCCCCTTGTTGGTGGGGTTTAGGCCCAGGTCCGAGTCGCGGATGGCCTTTTCTATGGCCTTTAGGGCGTTTTGGTCCCAGGACTGCACCACCAGGGTCTTGGCGTCGGGGGCGGTTACGGTGGCGATCTGGTTCAGGGGCACATGGGTGCCGTAGTACTCCACCTTGAGGTGGAGGAGAAGGGCGGGGTTGGCCCGCCCGGTACGAAGGCCCGCCAGGTTGTGCTCCAGGGCCTCGAGGCTCTTTTGCATATGCGCCCTTGTTTCCGCGTAAAGCTCCTTCAGGCTCATGGCACCTCCTTCAGGCGTGGATCAGGGTACCCACCTTTTCCCCCTGGATAATACCCACCAAGGCGCCGGGTTTGAAGATATCAAAGACCACGATGGGAAGCCCCGCTTCCATGCACAGGGTGATGGCGGTGGTGTCCATGACCTGCAGGCCCCGGTTCAAGACCTCCAGGTAGGTGAGCTCGTCAAAGCGCACCGCGTTGGGATTCTTCCGGGGGTCATCGGAATAAACCCCGTCCACCTTGTTCTTGGCCATGAGAACCACCTCGGCCCCCACCTCCAGGGCCCTTAGGGCGGCGGCGGTATCCGTGGAGAAGAAGGGGTTGCCCGTTCCTCCGCCGAAGATGACGATGCGTTCCTTCTCCAGGTGGCGCAGGGCCCGCCTGCGGATGTAGGGTTCGGCCACCTGGGTGATGGTGAGGGCGGTCTGGACCCGGGTGGGGATCCCCAGGGACTCCAGGGCGTCTTGCAGGGCTAAGGCGTTCATGATGGTGGCCAGCATGCCGATATAGTCGGCGGTGGCCCGGTCCATACCCACGCCCTGCCTTGCCCCCCGCCAGAGGTTCCCTGCTCCAATCACGATGGCCAGCTGTACCCCCGTTTCGTAGGCGGCTTTGATTTCCCTGGCTAGGGCTCTGGTGGCTTCGGGTTCGATACCGAAGCCATTTGCGGTCAGAAACTCGCCGGACAGTTTAAGGAGAACCCTTTTGTACTTCATGGCCTATCTGGTCCCACAACCAGATTTAACAAAACCGGGGGCCCTTTGGGTAAGGGCCCCGGTTTCCCCCATGGCCTATGCCCCCAGCTCAAAGCGGCAGAAGCGCCGTACCACGATGTTCTCCCCGGTTTTGGCGATGGCCTCCTGGATGAGTTCCTTCACCCGGATCTTGTCGTCCTTGACGAAGGGCTGTTCCAGAAGGGCTACCTCCTCCAGGTACTTTTTCAGGCGCCCCTCGGCGATCCTCTCCGCGATCTGGGCGGGTTTACCCTCGTTAAGGGCAGCTTGGATGTAGATCTGTCGCTCCCGCTCCAGCTCCTCGGCGGGGACCTCCTCGGCGGAGATATAACGGGGGTTCATCATGGCGATGTGCATGGCCAGATCCCGGGCCAGGTTCTGGAAGATCTCGTTCCGGGCTACGAAGTCGGTTTCGCAGTTAAGCTCCACCAGGACCCCTATCCGCTGGTTGTGGTGGATGTAGTGGCCGATGATTCCTTCCCGAGCCTCTCGCTCCGCCTTCTTGGCCGCCTTCATGGCCCCCCGCTCCCGGAGGAGCTGGACAGCCCTCTCCTCGTTCCAGCCGGCGTCCTCGAGGGCCTTCTTCACCTCCATCATGCCGGCCCCCGTGGCCTCGCGCAGCTTCTTGATGAGTTCGAGCTGGCTCATGCTTCCACCTCGTCCTCGCCGAAGTCGGGTTCCTCCTGGACCCGGGCTTCCGCCTTTTCGGCCTCCTCCACCAGGGCGTAGGAGGGGGAGGGTTCCACCACCCCGCCCCGGGCCTGGATGATAAGGTCCACGGCCCGGGAGACGATGAGCTGGATGGAGCGGATGGCGTCGTCGTTGCCAGGGATGATGTAGTCCACCAGCTCGGGATCGGAGTCGGTGTCCGCCAGGGCCACCACGGGGATGAAGAGCTTACGGGCCTCCCGCACGGCGATGGCTTCCTTGGTGGGGTCCACCACGAAAACGGCGTCAGGAAGGCGCTTCAGACGGCGGAAGCCCGAAAGGTACTTGTGGAGCCGGTCCAGCTCGTGCTTCAAGCGCACCTGCTCCTTCTTGGGCCGGTCCTGGATCTCCGGGGAGGCAAAGAGGTTCTCCAGCTCCTCTAGGCGGTTTACCCGCTGGGAAATGGTCTTGAAGTTGGTGAGCATCCCACCCAGCCAGCGCTGGTTCACATAGGGCATCCCGGCCCGCTCCGCTTCCATGCGGATGATGTCCTGGGCCTGCTTCTTGGTGCCCACGAAGAGGATGGTGCCTCCCCGCATGGCCAGGTCCTCGAGGAAGCGGAAGGTGCGCTCCAGCTCCACCATGGTCTTCTGCAGGTCGATGATGTGGATGCCGTTGCGCTCCGCGTAGATATAGCGGCTGAACTTGGGGTTCCAGCGCTTGCGCTCGTGGCCGAAGTGAACCCCTGCCTCAAGAAGCTCCTTGATGGTGATGTTTACAGGCATATTCCTCCCATTCGGGGAAGGTTGGGCTTGGCGTTTCCTGTGTGCCGTCCTCGTTCCCGCAGGACCTTCCCCTGCCTACGGGCTGGCCCGGCACACCTTCCCGATTATAGGGGGAAAAGGGGCTTTGCGTAACCCCCCCTTTTGGGCTATACTCCCCTAGGCTTGGGGCGGTAGCTCAGAGGGAGAGCACCCGCCTTGCAAGCGGGAGGTCAGGGGTTCAAATCCCCTCCGCTCCACCAAGTCTAGGACACAAAGCTTTACCCCCCGGTAGCTTGGCCGGGGGGTTCGTTATACGGTTTATGGGGCGGGGTAGAACCGTAGCCATGCTCCTCTGGGGAGCGCGCTTACGAGGAAGGGGAAGCCTGTTTCACTTCTCTGTCCCCGGCGCCTCCTCTCGGTAGCGGGCAAGGGCCCGAAGCCGCCCCGGGTTTAAGGGTCCCGGTAGGAAGAGGAGGAAGGCCAGGAAGCCCAGGAGGCCAAGCCGTAGGGGTAGGGTGGGGTCGCCTCGGCCCAGGACTCCGGCCAAGCCTCCTCCCAGGGTGCCGGTGCCGTAAAGCAGGACCCGAAGGGCGGCCAGGCCTGGGGCCTGGCCCTCTTGGGGGAGGAGCCAGCCCCGGAGGGCCCGGAGGTGGGCGCTGAGGCCTCCCGTGGCCAGACCATAGGCTGCTCCCCCGAGGAGCAGAAGGGGGAAGGGGAGGAGAATCAGGAGAAGGCCGAAGCCAGCTAGAAGGGGTCCTCCCAGGAGGGCCACAATCTGCGGCACGCGTCCTGCTCCGTAGCTCCCCAGGGTGTAGCCCAGGTCCTGGAGGGCGAAGAAGAGGCCGAAAAGTCCTTCCGGGGTCCCTGCCCGGAGGACCAGGAGGCCCAAAAGAGCGGTGGCCAGGGCGTGAGCCAAGGCGAAGAGCAGGGAGAGGAGGAGGTAGGGGCGAAGGGGGCGGTGGCCCGCCACAAGGGCCAAGGCCTTCCCGAGAGGGATTCCCGTTTCCCGCCTGCCGCTTCCAGAGGGGCTAAGTCCTTGAAGCCAAGGCAAGAGGAGGCCCAGGGAGAGAAGGAGGGCACCGGCCGCTGCAAGGTAGGGGAGGGCAGGGTGGAGGAGGAGCAAGGGGGGACCCAGCAGGCTTCCTAGGAGCCCGCCCAGGTTCCAGGCGGCGTAGAGCCGGCCCGTGTTTCCTAGAAGTCCTCCCCTGTCCACCCTCAGGAGAAGGGTGTCCCAAGCCACCACGGCCAAGTCGGTGGCTACCATGAGGGGATAGGCCAGGAGGACGAGGAGGGCCGCTTCCCGGGGGAGAAAGGGGAAGGGAAGCCAGAGGAGCCCCCGGAGGAGGCGGAGGAGAAGGAGAGCCCGGGCGGGGTGGGCCCGGTCGACCCAGGGGCTCAGAAGAAGGAGGGGTCCCAGGGTCAGGTAGCCCATGACGGCGAAGAGCCCGACCCAAAGGGCTTCCCCCGTGCGGGCCACCTCGAGGGCCAAGGCGCTGAAGCCCAGGGCGGCTCCCAGGTCGCCCAAGGCTTCAGGTAGCAGTGGGATCTTGCGGATCAAGGAGGAAATTGGGTTTACAAGTTTGCGGAGAAGCCTTCTAACCAGATAATGCCCCCTTCGACGGGGTACGCCACCGGTTGCCAAATCCTACCTCCTGTGAAGCCAAACCCCAAAGCCTGGCTCCTGCCCATCCTTGGAACACTTCATCCCTCCCTTCGGCTTCACCCCTAGGATACCAGGGGGAAGGTAACGCACCGGAAGGGTTAACCTGGTTACCTTCCCCTACCCGGGAGTTACGTTTTTCCCACGAGGGCTACCTTAGCCTGGACCATGTTCCGGTACAGGTAGACCCTGGGCCTGGGGGAGGTGGTGGCTACGGGTCGGGCCACGCCCGGAAGAAGGGCGAAGTCCTGCTAACCGGGGCCATGGACCGTTCCGAGAGGTGAAGAGGGAGTACGGCGTGTGGGGCGGCGCCGGGTTCTGGCGGAGGGCGAGGCCAGGAGGGGCGGTTCATGGGGCTTCAGGTATCGTCCCTTCCGCCTTTCCCAGCGAAGGTAGGCCATGGCAGGATGGAGCCATGGCCCCTAGCCTGGTGTTCCTGGGAGCGGGCAACCGCGGCATGGCCTATGCCCACCACGCCCACGCCCTGGGCGCCCGCATCGCCGGGGTGGCGGACCCCCGCCCCGAACGCCTCCAGGCCTTCCGGGAAGCCTTCTCCGTGGAGCGGACCTTTGCCGACTGGCGGGAGGTTCTGGAGGCTCCCCTTCTGGGGGAGGCGGCGGTCATCGCCCTGCCCGACCGGCTCCACGCTGAGGCGGCGGTGGCCCTGATGGAGAAGGGCTACCACCTCCTCCTGGAGAAACCCATCGCCCCCACCTGGGCCGAGGTGGAACGGGTGGCCCAGGCCAAGGAACGCACCGGACGCCTGGTGGCCGTGGCCCACGTGCTCCGCTACACCCCTTACGCCCGGGCCCTGAAGGGGCTCTTAAGGGAAGGGGCCGTGGGGGAGGTGGTGTCGGTCCAGCACCTGGAACCCGTGGGCCACTGGCACTACGCCCATAGCTTCGTGCGGGGAAACTGGCGAAGGGAAGAGGAGTCCAGCCCCTTTCTCCTGGCCAAGAGCGTGCACGACCTGGACTGGCTGCTTTTCGTGATGCCGGGGGAGGTGAGGCGGGTAGCCTCCTTCGGGGGGCTCTTCCATTTCCGCCCGGAGAACCGACCTCCCAAGGCGGCCTCCCGATGCCTGGAATGCCCGGAGGAGGTGGAGAGGAACTGCCCCTTCTCCGCCAGGCGCATCTACCTGGAAGCCTACGAGAAGGGGGAGAGGGGCTGGCCCCTGGACGTGGTGGCCTACCCGGTGACCTGGGAGAACCTGGTAAAGGCCCTGGCGGAAGGCCCCTATGGGGAGTGCGTGTACCTGGGGAAGAACGACGTGGCGGACCACCAGGTGGTGATGCTGGAATACCGGGATGGGCGCACGGCCAGCTTGCACGTGGAAGGCCTAAGCCGGATGCGGTTTCGCAAGACCCGGATCTTCGGCACCCGGGGGGAGCTCTTTGGGGACGGGAGGTACCTGAGGCTCTACCGGTTCGGGGAGGGGGAGAGGGTCTTTGACCTGGAGACGGAACGGGAGGGCTCCATCCGAAGCGGGCACGGGGGCGGAGACCTGGGTTTGGTGCGGGCCTTCCTGGAGGCCCTAACCCAGGAGGACGAAAGCCTTGTGGAGCCTTTCTCCGAGGCGGTGCAGGCCCACCGGCTCACCTTCTTAGCGGAGGAGGCCAGGAGGGAGGGGAGGGTGGTTCAAGTAGACAATCCCCTGCCCTGAAGGGCAGGGGATCTTTGGCGGAGAGGGCGGGATTCGAACCCGCGAGGCAGGTTTAAGCCCGCCTACACGATTTCCAGTCGTGTCCCTTCAGCCACTCGGGCACCTCTCCAAGTGCCAAGCCTGAGTTTAACAAGGCCCGTTTTTATCGTCAAGTAAGCTGAAGGTGTGCGGGTGGTGGTGGCCCACGAGAACCTGGACTTTGACGCCCTGGGTTCCATGGTCCTGGCGGGAAGGCTCTTTCCGGGAAGCGTTCTGGCCTTGATTGGGGGCCTCGAGGGGCCCTTGAAGGAGATCGCCCCCCTTTTGGAGGATCGTCTGGATCTGGTCCCGGCTGCAGAGATTCCTGTGGAAAAGGTGACCGAGGTGGTCCTGGTGGACAACGCCCGGCCTGAGCGCATCGGTCCCTTTAAGGCCCTAGTGGGGCGGGTGCCCTTTTTGGTCTTCGACCACCACCCCCGGGCACCGGGGGATGTGCCCGCGGTGGGGGGGAGGGTGGCCCAGGTAGGGGCCACGGTGAGCCTCCTGGTTCCCCTGATCCGGGAGCGGGGCCTGACCCTCACGCCCTTGGAGGCCACCTTGGCCTATGCGGGGATCTGGGAGGATACCGGGGGGTTCAGCTTTCCCTCCACCACGCCCCAGGACCTCGAGGCCGCTTACTTTTTAGCCCAGCAAGGGGCGGAGATCCCCCGGGTGCGGGAGTGGGTGCGGCCCCAGTTGGGGGAGGAGGCCCGGGAGGTCCTGAAGAGCCTTATCCGCACCGCCAAGGTGGTGGAACGGCAGGGGTTCCGGCTCCTCCTCGCCCGGGCTCAGGAGGAGGGCTATGTGCCGGCCTTGGCTCCCCTCGCCCATGCTCTTTTGGACCTGCACGAGGCCCATGGGGTGTTGCTGGTGCTTCGGCTTGCCCGGGAGGTCCTCCTCATCGCCCGGAGCCGAGAGCGGTTGGATGTGGGCCGCTGGCTTTCCCAGGTGGGAGGTGGGGGGCACCCCCGGGCAGCCTTTGCCCGGGTGCGGGGGGTACGCAATGCGGTGCGGCGCCTTCTGGAAAGCCTTCCCCGGTACCTGGAGCCCGAGCCCACCCTAGCCGAGGTCATGACCTCGCCCGTGGAAACCCTGCGTCCCACCACCGTGCGGGAAGCCCTGCGGGTTCTAGAGGAGCGGGGGTACGGGGCCATGCCGGTGGTGGAGCCCCTGGAGGGAGGAAGGGTGCGGGTCTTGGGCCTGGCCCGGCGAAGGGACCTCAGGAAGGCGGAAAGGCTCGGCCTGGCGGAGCATCCCGTGGAGGGCTTTTTGGCCCGGGCCCTTGTCCTGCCTCCGGAGACCCCTCTCTCCGAGGTGGAGCCCCACCTGAAGGCGGGAGGGGGGAGGGTTCTGGTGGGGGAGAGGTTGGGGGAGGGTGTTAAGCTTCTTGGGATCTTCACCCGTACCGACCTCTACCGCAAGAGGCCCGCTTTGGAGAAGCCTCTGGGGGAGCGGATCCTGGAGGCCTTGCCGGAAGGGGCCAGGCGAGTGGTCCTGGCCCTTAGGGAGGTGTTTCCGCAAGGGATCTACCTGGTGGGGGGGGCGGTGCGGGATGCCCTTTTGGACCGGTCGGGCCCCGACCTGGACCTGGTTCTGGAACCGGGGGTCAGGGTGGGGGAGGTGGCCCGCTTTTTGGTGGAGCGCTTCGGGGGCAGCTTTGGCCTCCACTATGCCTTCGGCACCGCCCGGGTGCGCGTGAGTTTTGGCCTTACCGTGGACCTGGCGGAAAGCCGGGAGGAGGTCTACCCCTATCCCGGCGCCTTACCCCAGGTGCGTCCGGCCCCTATCGCCAAGGACCTGGAGAGGCGGGATTACACGGTGAACGCCATGGCCCTGTCCTTGGCCACCTTAGAGCTTTTGGATCCCTATGGGGGCCTCGAGGATCTAAGGAACCGCCTCCTCCGTCCCCTTCATCCCCTTTCCTTCGTGGAGGACCCGAGCCGCATCGTCCGGGGGGCGCGCCTGGCCGCCCGGTTGGCCTTCCGTTTTTCCGAGGAGGCCTTAAAGGCCTTGCCCCCAGCCCTCCTTCCCGAGGTGCTCAAGGGTGCCAGCAAGAGCCGCCTGCGCGACGAGCTCTTCTTGACCCTGGAGGAGGACACCTTCCTCGAGGCCCTTTCCCTTTTGGAGGAGCTTGGGGCTTTGGGTCCCCTCTACGGGCTAAAGCTTCCACCCAGGGACCCCTTTGTACGGCTTAGGTGGGAGCCTCTGGAAGAGGAGGGGTTCCCGCCTGGGCGGGCGAGGATGGAAGCCCGCCTTCTCCTTCTCCTCTACTTCCAGGAAAACCCCCTGGAAAAGGCCTTGGCCCTGGGGCTTCCCAAGCGGTTGCAGGAGGCTTTGGCCCTGCTTCTCAAAGGCTCCTGGGAAGAGGTGGACAAGGAGGCTTTGGGGAAGGAGCCCTTGCGCAGTGTTTTTCTGGCCCTATTCCCTGAGAAGGAGGGCTGGCTTACGGAAAAAAGACGGGTCCTCATGGGGCGGGATCTCTTGCAGCTGGGCCTGAAGCCGGGTCCCAGGGTGGGGGAGATCCTGCGCCAGGTGGCTGAGGCGCGGGCCCGGGGGGAGGTAAGGACCTTCGAGGAGGAACTGGCCTTAGCCCGTAGACTGATAGGCGATGGGTCTTTTTCCGTACCTCAATGACCCCCCGGTCTTCCTGGTGGCCTTCGCCTTTGCTGTTTTTGGCCTGGTGGTCCACAACCTGTTCCAAGCCTACCTGGCGGACCGGTATGGGGAGACGGCCCCCCGGCGTTACGGTTTTCTTTCCCTGGACCTCCGGGCCCACCTGGAGCCCTTGGGCCTGGTCCTCTTGGTCCTTCTGGGCTTCGGCTGGCCCCGGTTCGTGCCCACGAACCTTCCCGGGAGGAAGGGGGCCATGGTGGCCCTCATGGGGCCTTTGGGGTTTTTTGTGGCGGCCTTCCTCTATGGCCTTCTCGCCCGCTTTCTGCCCTATCCCTTCGGCGAAGGGCTTTTGCTGGCCCAAAGGCTCATGCTCCTTCACGCCGCCATCTACCTTTTCCCCGTGCCTCCCTTGGATGGGGCCAAGGCCCTCTATGCCGTGGGCGGGTATGAGGCCCGGCGCTTTCTGGAGCAGCTTGCGGCCTACGGACCCCTGGGTTTCATCCTGATCTTTCTGGTTCTCTCCTATACCGGGGTTACCGGGGCGGTGGTCCAAGGGCTTGCGGGTTTCTTGGCCACGTTATACCGGGTCATCGGGCTATGATCGCCCTTTTGCAGCGGGATCCCCTGGCCTTTCTTTTAACCTTTGCCATCTTGGTGTTCAGCCTGGTCCTTCACGAGCTGGGCCACGCCTACGCGGCCTACCTCTTCGGGGACGCCACCGCCAAGCGCCAAGGGAGGCTTACCCTTAACCCCTTACGGCACCTGGATCCCCTGGGAACGGCGCTTCTCCTCCTGGTGGGCTTCGGCTGGGCCAAACCCGTGCCCATCTACCCCCCGGCCTTCCGCCACTACCGCCTGGGGCTTTTCGGGGTTTCCATTGCCGGGATCGTCGTCAACCTGGTTTTGGCCGTGCTCTTTGCCCTCCTGGTTCGGGGGCTATTTGCCCTGGATCCCGTGGGAGTGGTGATGACCCTGCGGGGGGAGGGGCAGACTGGGCTTGGCCTGCTGGCCCTGGCGGCCTTTTTCGCCAGTTCCATTAACCTGGTCCTGGCGGTCTTTAACCTCCTGCCCATCCCCCCCTTGGATGGTTCCAAGATCCTGCAGAGCCTTCTTCCCCTTTCCTGGCAACCCCTTTTGTGGCGGTTGGAGCAGTACGCCTGGCTTTCCTTTCTTCTGATCCTTACCGTGTTGCGGGGGCCTATCCAGGAGGTGTTGCGCTTGGCCCGGCGGATGTTCTTTGGCTTTTTCTTCGGCTAGACTGGGGCCATGCGCACCCTAAGCCTGGTGCTGGCCGTGGTGGCCCTCCTGCTCCTCCTCCCTGCCCTCCTGCCCCTTTTGGGCTGGCTCAACTGGGTGGTCCTGCCCCTGGCCCTTCTGGCCGCAGGGCTCGGCCTGCTTTCGGGAGAGGAGCGGGCCTTTAAGCTCGGGCTTCTGCTGATGGTGGTTTCCGCCTTGCGCCTTTTCCTAGGGGGAGGCTTCCTCTAGCCAAGTGCGCAGGATCCTCAGGTTCCAGGCGTCCTCCTCCGGGCTCCTTGGGGTTTCCAAGATGAAGACCCGCTCCCTTAGCCGGGGGTCGAGGAGCACGCCCTTAAGCCCTTCCCCGATCTGGCCCTGGAGGAGGTGGGCGTGGTGGTCGATGCGGCTAGCCAAGCCCCCCACGGAGTCGTTCAGGTGGACCACAGGTACCCGCTCGAGCCCCACGAGGCGGTTAAGCTCGCTCAAAACTCCCTTTGGATCCCCTTTCACGTCGTACCCGGCGGCATAGGCGTGGCAGGTGTCCAGGCAGACCCCCAAGGGCGTGTCCTCTATGAGCCAGGCCAACTCCTCAAAGCGAGCCCCCACCTTTTCCCCGCCGCCGGCGGTGTTCTCCACCAGGAGGGTGGGGCGCTCCCTGACCCCGGCCAGGTGCAGGGCCTTCAGGAGGCCTTCCTTGACCCGCTTGGGGTCTCCAGAGCCCGGATGGACCACCACGTACTCCAGGCCCAGTAGGCGGGCTTTCTCCAGGTCGTCCGCCAGGCTCATCACGCTCTTTTCCCAAAGCTCCCCTTCCGCTCCCAGGTTTACCAGGTAGGAGGCATGGATAACCCCGGGAGGCTCCCCGGCCATCTCCCGCAGGGCGCGAAACGTCTCCACCTCGCTTGGGGAGAGGGCTCGGGTTTTCCAGCTTCTCGGGCTTTTGGCGAAGATCTGGAAGGCGGAAAGGCCCAGGGCCTGGGCTTCCTCCACGGCCCCGGCCACCCCCTTTTTTCCGGCGATGGAGAGGTGGAAGCCGTAGCGCACCATGCTACTCCTCCTTCACAACCTCCACCCGTACCCGGGTAGCGGAAAGGGCTCCAATGGCCTTGGCAGCGGCGTAGGAGAGGTCGATGATGTACCTTCCCCCAAAGGGCCCCCGGTCGTTGATGCGCACCACCACGCTTTTGCCGTTTTTCAGGTTGGTGACCCGCACCCGGGTGCCGAAGGGCAGGGAGGGATGGGCGGCGGTGAGGGCGTACATGTCGTAGCGTTCCCCGCTGGCCGTACGCCTGCCGTGGAAGCCGGGGCCGTACCAGACCGCAAGCCCCTCCTGGAGGAAGCGGGTTTTGGCTAGGGGCTCCTTTCCCGTAAGCCTCAGGACCTGGCCGGGATGGATCAGGTCCGAGGTGAGGCCGTTGAGCTCCTTCAGTTCCCTCACGCTCATACCGTGGGCTTTGGCGATGCGGAAGAGGGTATCCCCCTTCTTTACCGTGTAGGTCTGGGCCAGGGCGCTGGAGAGGAGGAGGGCTAGAATAAGGGCGCGCACCTAAACCTCCTGCCAGCCCCGGGGGAAGCGGGAGAGGAGCTCAATCCCTGTGTCCCGGATGAGGACGAGCTCCTCAATCCGCACCCCGCCTATACCCGGCAGGTAGACCCCGGGTTCCACGGTGACCACCATGCCCGCCTCGAGGGTTTCCTCCGTGTAGGGGGAAAGCCCCGGCCCCTCGTGCACCGCGAGCCCCACCCCGTGCCCCAGGGAGTGGACGAAGTAGCGGTCCAGGTCAAAGCGCTTAAGCTCCTCCCGGGCCAGGGCGTCCACCTCCTTGGTGCTCTTCCCTGGGCCCAGAACTTCTAGAACCCGTTCCAAGGCGGCCAGGGTGGCCTCAAAGGCCCGCTTGAGTTCCCCGTCCACCCTTCCCAAGGCCACGGTGCGGGTCATGTCCGAATGGTACCCCTCCACCCTGGCCCCCAGGTCCAGGGTAACGAGCTCTCCCGCCTCGAGGGCTTTTTCCGAGGCCCTGGCGTGGGGCAAGGCTCCCCGCACCCCCGAGGCCACGATGGGGGGGAAGGCCACCTCGGCCCCCCGCCGTTTCAGGAAGAACTCTATTTCCAAGGCGACATCCCGTTCCAAAACCCCTGGCTTGAGCAGGGTAAGGGCGTGGGCCAGGGCTTCCTCCGCCAGGGCCTGGGCCTTGCGGATCCTTTCCACTTCCTCCGGTGTCTTTTTGAGCCGGAGCCGCTCGATAACCCCCTTGGTGGGCACCCACTCCGCGGGGGCAAGCTCCCGCAGGCGTTCCAGGGCGGCGTAGGGGAGGTGTTCCGCCTCAAAGCCCACCCGGCCCTTCAAGCCCTTGAAGACCTCCTCTTTTTCCTCCCGCTTCAGCACCCTGGCGGGGATGCGGCTTTCCTGCTCCGCCTCGGGGTAGCGGGGATCCGTGAGGAGGAAGGCTCCTTCGTGGGTAACGAGGACCTGGGCGTCTTCGGGGTGAGGAAAGCCCGATAGGTAGCGCACGTTCTCGGGACGGGTCACGTAAAGGGCGTCCAGCCCTAGGGGCTCGAGGAGGGTCTTCGGATCCAGCACGGGGCCTACTATACCACCCGTTAACCCTCTTCTAGGTTCACGCCCCGGTAGAGGTCGTCCACGGCCAACTCCAGGGTGGGGCAGGGGAGAGGAAGCTTCTCCCCCGGCCCCAGGCGGAGGTAGGTCCACTGGTTTCCCTCCCGCAGGTAGGCCTCGAGGCTTACCCGGCGGCTATCCACCAGGAGGTACGCCCGGAGCGAGGGCAGCCGGAGGTAGTGCCACAGCTTTTTCCCCCGGTCCAGGTCCTCCGTGCTTTCCGAGAGAATTTCCACCAAGAGGCAGGGGGCTTCCTCGTATAGGGAAGGGGAAGGGGTACACACCACCATGAGGTCGGGGTAGAAGACGGTATCCTCCGAAACCTTCAGCCTGCGGTCCACCGCATAGGTCTCACATCCTTCCTCCAAGGCTTTGGGGCCCACCTTTAGGAGAAGCCGGGTCAGGATCTGGTTATGGGCCCGCCCTGCCCCCGCCATGGCCCAAAGGGTTCCCTCCACCAGGTGATGGCGGATGGGGCTTTTCTCCTCCAGCTGGAGGTAGGCCTCGAGGCTGAGGGCCTTTCGGGCGGGCTGGCCCATGGCTCTATTCTAGCTTGGCCAAGCTGAAGCGCACCCGGCCTTCCTCGTCCTCCAGGAGGGTGGTGTGGCCGGGGAAGAGGCCTTCAGCAAACTCTAAGGCCAGGACCTCCTCGGCGATCCAGCTGCCGTGCCGTTTCAGGGCTTCCAGGTAGGCGCCTTCCGCCTCGTAGCCCACCCGGATGCGGTCGGAAACCTTGAGGCCCATCTCCTTGCGGGTCTGTTGCAGGTGGCGGATCAGGTCCCGGGCCAGGCCCTCAAGCCTCAGCTCCTCCGTGACCCGCACCTCCAGGGCGGCCACGTACCCCTCCTTTTCCAGGGCCTGGTACCCCTCGGGGGCCTGGGCCTCGAGGAGCACTTCCTCTGGCTCCAGGACCACCTCCTGGTCCTCCAAACGCAGGGGCACCCTCTCCCCCTTCAGGACCAGGCCAGCCACCCTCGAGGCCTCCTTTTCCAGGGCCTCGCGGATCCTGGGAAGAAGCTTGCCGTACTTCTTGCCGAGGAGCTTCAGGTTGGGCAGGACCCGGTAGCGGAGCACCTCTTCCCCTGGTTCCAAGACCCGCACTTCCTTCACATTGAGCTCCTCGGCGATCTCGGAGGCGAAGTGCCTCAGGCCCTCCCGCTCGAGGGCGGTGGGAGCGGTGATGAGGAGAAGGGGAAGGGGGATGCGGGTCTTGATCCCGCTTCTAGCCCGGGCGGAGCGGGCCAGGTCCACCACCTTGAGCACCGCCCGCATCTTGGCCACCAGCTCCTCGTCCACCAGGCGGGGATCCACCTCGGGCCAGTCGGAAAGGTGCACGGAAAGGGGGGCCTCGGGGTTTACCGAGCGCACCAGGTTCTGCCAAAGCACCTCGGCCAGGAAGGGGGTGAAGGGGGCGGAGAGCTGGCTGATGGTGACCAGGGCCTGGTACAAGGTGGCGTAGGCGGACTCCCGGTCCAGGGGATCCTCGTTTTTCCAGTAGCGCCTGCGGCCCCGGCGCACGTACCACTGGGAGAGGTCCTCCACCACGAAGTCCCGCAGGGCCCGGCTGCTCGAGGTGGGGTCATAGGCCTCGAGGGCCTCCGTCACCCTTTGAATCAGATCCTGGAGCCGGGCAAGAAGCCAGCGGTCCAGCTCGGGCCGCTTCTCCACGGGAGGCGGGTTCTTAAGGTCCGGCCGGTCCAGGTTGGCGTAGGTGACGAAGAAGCTATACACGTTCCAGAGGGTGAGGAAGTAGTCCCGCACCGTCTCCCGCACCAGGTTGGGCCCGAAGCGGCGGTCCGCCTCCGGGGGAGCGGAGATGTAGATGTACCACCTGAGGGCATCCGCGCCAAACTCCCGGATGATGTCCCAGGGGTCCACCACGTTCCCCTTGGACTTGCTCATCTTCTGGCCCTTTTCGTCCAGGATGAGGCCATGGCAGATGACGTTTTTGAAGGCGATGGAGCCGAAGAGCATCACCCCAAGCTGGTGTAGGGAGTTGAACCAGCCCCGGGTCTGGTCGATGCCTTCCGCGATGAAGTCCGCGGGGAAGGCCTCCTTAAACTCCTCCCCGTTCTCGAAGGGGTAGTGCAAGGAGGCAAAGGGCATGGCTCCGGAGTCGTACCAGACGTCGATCACGTAGGGAACCCGGCGCATGGTGCCCCCGCAGGTGCACCGGAGTTCCACCTCGTCCACGTAGGGACGATGAGGATCAAAAGGCTCGGGAAGGGGTTGAATGGCCCTTTCCTTCAGCTCCTGGAAGCTGCCGATGGCCTCTTCCTTTCCGCAAGAGCCGCAGACCCAGATGGGAAGGGGCGTGCCCCAGTAGCGGTTGCGGCTTAGGGCCCAGTCCACCAGGTTCCGGAGCCACTCCCCGTAACGTCCCTCCTTGATGTGGGGCGGGACCCAGTTGATCTCCTGGTTTTTGCGGATGAGTTCCTCTTTGAAGAGGGTGTTTTTGATGAACCAGGTTTCCGTGGCGTAGTACATGAGGGGAGTGGAGCACCGCCAGCAGTGGGGGTAGCTGTGGAGGTAGCTTTCCTCCTTGAAAAGAAGCCCCCGGGAGCGGAGGTCTTTCAGGATGGTCCGGTTGGCCTCGCGGAAGAAGAGGCCCTTAAAGGGCTCCACCAGGAGTCTCCCGTCCTCGTCCACCGTCTTGAGGAGGGGAAGACCGTAGGCCCTGGCCGTGTCCAGGTCCTCGGCCCCGAAGGCGGGGGCCTGGTGGACGATGCCCGTGCCGTCCTCCCGGCTCACGTACTCGGCCAGGACCACGAAGTACCCCTTCTCCAGGGCCTGGGGGTAGGGGGGGTCGTAGGCCAGGCCCTCCAGTTCCTTCCCGGAAAAGGTCCTTAGAATGGGGGTTTCCTCGCCGAGGAGCCTGCGGCCCAGGGTCTCCTCGAGGATCACCGCCTCCTCCCCCACGGCAAAGGCCCCATAGGTGTACTCGGGGTGCACCGCCGCGGCCACGTTCCCGGGCAGGGTCCAGGGGGTGGTGGTCCAGATGAGGAGGCTGGCCTTTTCCAGGCCCACTCTTCCCGGTTCCTTGAGGGGAAGGCGCACGTAGACCGAGGGATCGGTGATCTCCTTGTACCCCAGGGAGAGCTCGTGGGAGGAAAGAGGCGTGCCACAGCGAGGGCAGTAGGGCACCACCTTGTGGTCCCGGTAGAGAAGCCCCCGGTCGAAGAGGTTCTTCAGGCTCCACCAGATGCTTTCCACATAGGTGGGATCCAGGGTGGCGTAGGCGTTTTTGAGATCCACCCAGTAGGCGATGCGTTCGGTGAAGGCTTCCCACTCCTTCTCGTACGTAAAAACCGACTCCCGGCAGGCCTGGTTGAAGCGCTCGATGCCGTAGGCTTCGATCTCCCGTTTGCTCTTTAGCCCCAGCTTCTTCTCCACCTCCAGTTCTACCGGGAGGCCGTGGGTGTCCCAGCCGGCCCGGCGGGGCACGTAGAAGCCTCGCATGGTCTTGTAGCGAGGGAAAAGGTCCTTGTAGCTTCGGGCTTGCGCATGGCCCACGTGGGGCATACCGTTGGCGGTGGGGGGTCCCTCGTAGACGGTGTAACGGGGCCTCCCTTTACGGTTTTCCACGCTCTTCTCAAAAATCCTCTCCCGCTTCCAAAACTCCAGAACCTCCTCTTCCAGCCTGGGAAAGTTGGGTTCACCGACCTCCTTGAACATACGCTCCTCCCTAAAGAAACGCCCGCGCCATTTGGGCGCGGACGAAAGCGCAAAGGCTTCCGCGGTACCACCGCGCTTCCTGGAGATAGCCTCCAGGCCCTCATTTCCGCGCGATCACGGGCGCACCCGGCGGGCATTACTCGAGGCTCTTAGCCCCTTTCCTCCCGCGGCTCCGGGGTGATCTTCCCGCCTTTCCTCACCACCGGGCTTCCACCCTCCCCGGCTCGCTTGCGGCTATCGGAAAGGGGTACTCTCCCCATCCTCGCCTTTACAGCTCGTGCCCCCTGGGGTAAAATCCCCCATTGGCGGCTAAGCCCATGCTAGCAGCCCTTCCCCTTTCTTGACAACGTCCTGGCTGGGTCTGCTAGAATCGAGCTAAGCCGGTCCACTTCCCGACAAAAGGAGTGCTCATGGAGCTTTACCTGGATACCGCCAACTTGGAGGAGATACGGGAGATCGCTGCCTGGGGGGTGCTCTCCGGGGTTACCACCAACCCCACTTTGGTGGCTAAGGAATATGCGGGCCGAGGAGCGAGGCTTACCGAGGAGGTTTTGTTCACTCACCTACGGACCATATGCGAGGTGGTAAGGGGGCCTGTGTCGGCGGAGGTGACCGCATTGGAGGCAGAGGCCATGGTGGAGGAGGGCCGGCGGCTTGCCGGTATCCACCCCAACATCGTGGTCAAACTGCCCACCACCGAGGAGGGTTTGAAGGCCTGCAGGCGCCTTTCCGCCGAAGGCGTAAAGGTAAACATGACCTTAATCTTTTCCACTAACCAGGCCCTTCTGGCGGCCCGGGCGGGGGCGGCCTATGTTTCCCCCTTTCTGGGTCGGGTGGACGATATTTCCTGGGATGGGGGAGAGCTTTTGCGGGAGATCGTGGAAGTAATCCAGGTCCAGAACCTGCCGGTCAAGGTCATCGCCGCCTCCATCCGCCACCCCCGCCATGTGACCGAGGCTGCCCTTTTGGGGGCGGACATCGCCACCATGCCCTATGCGGTGTTCAAGCAGCTTCTTAAGCATCCGC
Organism: Thermus antranikianii DSM 12462; assembly: GCF_000423905.1. NCBI lineage: Bacteria > Thermotogati > Deinococcota > Deinococci > Thermales > Thermaceae > Thermus > Thermus antranikianii. The sequence continues at coordinate 80,115 of NZ_AUIW01000006.1, forward strand.
TGACGGACCTAGGCCTGAAACGCTTTATGGAGGACTGGGAGAAGGTCAAGCCATGAGGAGAAAAGCGGATACCCAACAAGAAGCACCCCTCACCTACCAGGAGCTTTCGGCCAAAATCCTTCCGGAGCTCCACTTGCTGGCCCAGGAGGCAGGGATTGAGAACTACAAGCGCATGAAGAAGGACCAGCTCATCATGGCCCTCCTAGAACGGCAGACCCAAGGGGAGGGCCTGCAGCTGGTCAAGGGTTACCTGGAGATCAGCCCGGATGGGTATGGCTTCATCACCGAGAGCCTGTACAACCTGGAGTCCAGGGTGGCCATCGTCTCTGCAGGGCTCATCCGGCAGTATGCCTTAAGGAGCGGGGACTACATCGTGGGCCGGGCGCGGCCGCCCCGGGAAAACGAGCGCTACGGCACCCTCCTCAAGGTGGAGGCGGTGAACGACCTGGATCCCGAGGCCGCCAAGAACCGGCCCCGCTTTGACGAGCTCATCCCCCAGTTTCCCGACCGGCAGATCAAGCTGGAGACCACCCCTGATGAGCTTTCCACCCGGGTGATCGACCTGCTAGCCCCCATCGGCCGGGGGCAGCGGGGGCTCATCGTGGCCCCGCCCAAGGCGGGCAAGACCACCCTCCTCAAGAAGATCGCCAATGCGGTCCTGAAGAATGAACCCGACATCAAGGTGATCGTTTTGCTCATAGACGAGCGCCCTGAGGAGGTCACGGACTTCCGGGAAAGCGTCCAGGGAGCCGAGGTCATCGCCAGCACCTTTGACGAGCCTCCCCAAAACCACATCCGGGTGGCGGAGTTCGTGCACGAGAGGGCTAAGCGCATCGTGGAGGAAGGGGGGCACGTGATGATCCTCCTGGACTCCATCACCCGCTTGGCCCGGGCCAACAACCTGGTGACCCCGCCCACGGGCCGTACCCTGTCTGGCGGTTTGGACTCCGCCGCCCTCTACTTCCCCAAGCGCTTCCTGGGAGCGGCCCGCAACATCCGGGGTGGGGGTAGCCTTACCATCCTGGCCACCGCCTTGGTGGAGACGGGAAGCCGCATGGATGACGTGATCTTTGAGGAGTTCAAGGGTACAGGGAACATGGAGCTCCACCTTTCCCGCCGCCTCGAGGAGCGCCGCATCTTCCCGGCCATAGACATCCTGAAGTCCGGGACCCGTCGGGAGGAGCTCCTCTTGGGCGAGGAGGTGGTGCACAAGATGTGGCTTCTGCGCAAGGTCCTGGCGGATATGGACCCGGCGGAGGCCATGGAGATGCTCCTTGCCCGCTTGGGGCGCACCAAGAACAACAAGGAGTTTCTGGCTTCCTTGGCTGCCCGTTAGACGGGATTCTCCCTTGGGAGGCGGGTTTTCCGCCTCCCAAGGCTTTTTGCCCCTTGCGCTTTTCCCGCTTGTCCCTGGTATAATCCCCGCGAGGTTTGGGCGGGGTTTTGTTGGGAGGTGAGCGTTGCGGGGAATATGGTGGGGAAATTTATGTCTATTGGTTTCCTCTTTGGCCTTCGCCAAGCTCCCTATTCTTAGCCCCCTTCCCCTTCCCGAGAACACGGTGGAGGTGGGCCAGGCGGCCAGAAAGGGGTGGGTGATCTACGAGGTGAAGCCCGGGGATACCCTGCTGGGGATTGCCGCTCGTTACGGGGTAGATCCCCGGCACATCATGTGGTCCAGCAACCTGCAAAGCGACCGCTTGCAGGTGGGGCAAAGGCTTCTTATCCCCTTGGTGGCTGTGGAGGACCGCTCTCCCCGGGTACCCCCGGGGGTGGAGGTGTACCGCGTGCGCCCTGGGGATACCCTGCAGGGAGTGGCGAGCCGTTATGGTATAAGCGTCCTGGACCTGGTTTCTGCCAACCCTTCCTTAGAAAGCCTGGACCGCTTGGTGGCGGGGAGTATCCTTTACATTCCTAAAAGGACCAAGGGCTTGTTGGTGGTCTTGCCCGAGGGGGAGACCTTGGTGGACCTGGCGGCCCGTTTCGGCCTCTCCCCGGTGGCGGTGGCCCGGGCCAACGGGGTCAAGGATCCCTTGGACTTGAAGCCAGGGGACCTGGTCCTCCTGCCCGGCATTCAGGCCAAAACCACGTACCAGCGCCTTCTGGCTAAACAGGAAGCGGAGCGCCAGGCCCGCCTCGAGGCGGAGCGGCGTCGCCAGGAGGAGCTAAGGCGCCTGGCGGAGGAGCGCAGGAGGCAGCAGGCTTTGGCCCAGCAGCGCGCCCGGGAAGCGCGGCGGGCCCAGGCCCAGCAGCCCCAGGTGCGGCGGGTGAGCTACCAGGAAGGGGCCATGCGTTGGCCCCTTTCCGACTTTCGCATCACCACCTACTTCGGTCAGCGGGGAGCCTTCCAGCGCTTCCACACGGGGATCGACCTGGCTGCTCCTTACGGCACCCCCATCGTGGCGGCCAAGGCGGGCCAGGTGGAGGTGGCGGGCTGGAGCTCGGTGGGTTACGGTTTCCACGTGGTGTTGGACCACGGGGGCGGTGTACAAACCCTTTACGCGCACATGTCCCGCGTTGCCGTGCGGGCGGGGCAGTGGGTGGAAGCCGGGCAGGTGATCGGGTACGTGGGTTCCACCGGCTGGTCCACCGGGCCCCACCTGCACTTTGAGGTGCGGGTGGGGGGGGTGGCCCGCAACCCCTTGGCCTATCTGCCTTAGGTGGGCCTTAGCGCCCTGGGGGCTCTTGGGCCCCCGGCTTCTTTTGGCTTGACCCGCCGGGCGGTAAGCTGGAGGATGGAGGACGGGATGGAGAAGGGTACCTTCCAAATCAAGACCGGCTTTGCCGAGATGTTCAAGGGCGGGGTGATCATGGACGTGACCACCCCCGAGCAGGCGGTGATCGCCGAGGAGGCGGGGGCGGTGGCGGTGATGGCTTTGGAAAGGGTTCCCGCCGACATCCGGGCCCAGGGGGGCGTGGCCCGCATGTCCGACCCCAAGGTCATCAAAGAGATCATGGCGGCGGTGTCCATTCCCGTGATGGCCAAGGTGCGGATCGGCCACTTTGTGGAGGCCATGATCCTCGAGGCCATCGGGGTGGACTTTATCGACGAGTCCGAGGTCCTCACCCCTGCCGACGAGGAGCACCACATCGACAAATGGAAGTTCAAGGTGCCCTTCGTTAATGGGGCTCGGGACCTGGGGGAGGCCCTAAGGCGCATCGCCGAAGGAGCGGCCATGATCCGCACCAAGGGGGAGGCGGGCACGGGCAACGTGGTGGAGGCGGTCCGCCACGCCCGCACCATGTGGAAGCAGATCCGCTACGTCCAGTCCCTCCGGGAGGACGAGCTCGTGGCCTACGCCAAGGAGATCGGGGCCCCCTTGGAGCTGGTGAGGTGGGTCCACCACCACGGCCGCCTTCCCGTGGTGAACTTCGCTGCCGGGGGCATCGCCACCCCGGCCGATGCCGCCTTGATGATGCACCTGGGGATGGATGGGGTCTTCGTGGGAAGCGGCATCTTCAAGTCCGGTGACCCCAAGAAGCGGGCCCGGGCCATCGTGCGGGCGGTGGCCCACTACAACGATCCCGAGGTGCTGGCCGAGGTTTCCGAGGACCTGGGCGAGCCCATGGTGGGCATCAACCTGGACCAGCTTAGGGAGGAGGAACGCCTAGCCAAGCGAGGCTGGTAAGGGAAGCCTAGGGTAAGGCCATGGCGCGGGCGGTCTGTGGGGTTTACGAGATCCACCCCGAGCGGGTGGAGAAAGCCCGCGCGGCCTTGCCCGAGGAGGCGGTGCTGGGGAAAGCCGCCCTCCTCCTTAAGGCTTTGGCCGACCCTACCCGGATGCGCCTTCTTCTGGCTTTGAAGACGGCGGGGGAGCTTTGCGTGTGCGATCTAGCCCTCCTCGCTGGGGTTTCGGTTTCCGCGGTGAGCCACCAGCTCAGGCTTCTACGCGAGGCCCGGCTGGTGGCCTTTCGCCGGGAGGGGAAGCAGGTCTATTACCGCCTGGCGGACCACCACGTGGAGAGGCTGCTGGAGGGAGCCCTGGAGCACGCATTAGAGAACACTTGAATATCTGCTCAAGTGATGCTACCCTGGGGGCATGGAGGCTCACAGGGTTCGCGTGTTCCGGGTGGAGGGTTTGGACTGCGCCGACTGCGCCTTAAAGGTGGAGAAAGCCCTTTCCGAGGTGCCTGGAGTGGTGCAGGCCCAGGTCAGCTTTGCCAGCGGTAAGGCGTATCTGCACCTCGAGGTTCCCGGGGCGGAGAAGGAGGCGGAAAGGGTGGTTTCCGCCCTGGGCTACCGTTTGAAGCCTGAAGGGGACACGACCAGGGGTGTTTTGGGACCCTGGCGCTGGGCCTTGGCTTCCGGAGGGCTTCTCCTGGCGGCCTTTTTGGCTTCGCTCTTCCTCCCCGGCCTAGCCCCTTGGGGTTATCGGCTGGCGGCCTTGATAGGGGTTTTCCCCCTGGCTCGTCGTGCGGTGGCTGCGTTCCGGCAAAACCCCTTTAGCATGCAGAGTCTGGTCACGCTGGCCACCCTTGGGGCCTTGGTCATCGGGGCGGAGGCCGAGGCGGCGGTGGTGGTCTTCCTCTTCCTGGTGGGGGAGGTGCTGGAGGCTTATAGCGTGGCCCAGGCCCGCAGGTCCCTTTACGCCCTTTCCGAGCTTCTTCCCAGGCGGGCCTACCGCCTGAAGGAGGGTGGGGTGGAGGAGGTGCCCCTTAAGGCCTTGAGGGTGGGGGACCTGGTGAGGGTGCCCCCGGGGGAGCGGGTACCGGCCGACGGGGTGGTGGTGTCTGGACAGGCTTCCGTGGAGGAGGCCGCCTTCACCGGGGAGCCCTTGCCTAGGCCCAAGGGGATAGGGGACCGGGTTTACGGGGGCAGTCTGGTGCAGGAGGGGAGCTTGGTGGTAAAGGTGGAGCGCCTTCCCGAGGAGGGCTTCCTGGCGGAGATGGAACGCCTGGCGGAGGGGGCCTTGCTTAAGAAGAGCCAGGCGGAGCGGGTGGTGGATGCCTTTAGCCGCCGCTACACCCCGGCGGTCCTGGCCCTGGCAGGCTTCGTGGGCCTGGTCCTTCCCCTTTTCCAGGGGGATTTCCTGGGGCATGTCTACAAGGCCTTGGCCCTTCTCCTCATCGCCTGTCCCTGCGCTCTGGTGGTGTCGGTGCCTGCGGCCATCGCCGCAGGGGTGGCCCGGGGAGCCAGGGCGGGGGTGCTCTTTAAGAGCGGGGCGGCCCTGGAGCGCTTGGCTGGGGTTCGCTACGTGGCTTTGGACAAGACGGGAACCCTGACCCTGGGAAAGCCCACGCTGGTGCGGGTGGTTACCTTTGGGGTTTCGGCGGAGGAGGCCTTGGCCCTGGCGAAGGGGGTGGCGGAGGGTTCCTCCCACCCCTTAGCCCGGGCGGTGCGGGAGGCTTTGGGCCCCAAGGCCTTGCCCTCGGAGGAGCATCGGGCGGTGCCGGGCCTCGGGGCCTTCGCTCGGGTGGAGGGGAAGGAGGTGGGTTTGGTGCGGCCCGAGGCCTGGGACCTGCCCCCGGAAGTAGAGGCCCAGGTGAAGGCCTTGACGGAGGAAGGCTTCAGCCTTTCCCTCTTGGTTAGGGAGGGGGTTCCCTTGGCCCTCTTGGCCTTCCAGGATACCCCCCGCCTCGAGGCCCGGGAAGCCTTGGCCGAACTGCGCCGACTGGGCCTTAGGCCCCTCTTGCTCACCGGGGATCGGGAAACCTCTGCTTTGGCTTTGGGCACGGCCATAGGGCTTTTTCCTGAGGAAATCCGGGCTGGCCTTTCTCCCGTGGACAAGCTCCGCCTGGTGGAGGAGATGGAAAAGGGGGGTGGCGTGGCCATGGTGGGGGACGGGGTGAACGACGCCCCAGCCCTGGCCAGGGCCACGGTGGGGCTTGCCGTGGCTGAGGGCACGGAGGCTGCCCTGCAGAGTGCAGATGTGGGGCTTCTAAGCCTTGCGGCCTTGCCCCGGGCCTTCCGGCTAAGCCGCCTGACCCTGGGCGTGGTCCGCCAGAACGTGGCCTTGGCGGTGGGGCTTAAGGGGCTTTTCCTCCTCACCACCTTGGTGGGCCTGACCGGGCTTTGGCCGGCGATCTTGGCGGACAACGGCGCTTTGGTCCTGGTGACCCTGAATAGCCTTCGCCTTCTTCGGGCCCGGGTGTAGCCTGGCCCTTGACAGGGCCAGGGCCTGGGTCCAGGATGAGGGGCGTGGTTGGCGTCCTAGCTTTACAAGGGGATTTCCGCGAGCATAAGGAAACGCTTAAGCGCCTGGGGATAGAGGCAAGGGAGGTGCGGAAGAAGGAGCACCTGGAGGGGCTGAAGGCCCTCATCGTGCCTGGCGGGGAGTCCACCACCATCGGCAAGCTGGCCCGGGAATACGGGATCGAGGACGAGGTGCGCAGGCGGGTGAAAGAGGGTTCCCTGGCCCTCTTCGGCACCTGCGCCGGGGCCATCTGGTTGGCCAAGGAGATCGTGGGCTACCCCGAGCAACCCCGTTTGGGGGTGTTGGAGGCATGGGTGGAACGCAACGCCTTTGGCAGGCAGGTGGAAAGCTTTGAGGAGGACCTCGAGGTTCGGGGTTTGGGTCCCTTCCACGGGATCTTCATCAGGGCCCCCGTCTTCCGTAGGCTCGGGGAAGGAGTGGAGGTGCTGGCGGAGCTGAATGGTCTTCCCGTCCTGGTGCGCCAGGGCAAGATCCTCGCCAGTGCCTTCCACCCCGAGCTCACCCAGGATCCTAGGCTCCACCGGTACTTCCTGGAGCTGGCGGGGGTGTAAAGAGTAGGCTCCAGGTATTTCCTGGAGCCTACTTCCCGTAAACCAGACTGGGCAACCAGGTAGCGAGCCCTGGGAAGAGCATAACCAGGATAAGGCCCGTGAGCTGGAGGAGGAGAAAGGGGATGGCTGCCCGGTAAATGGTGCCCATGGGGATCTGGGGTGCCACCCCCCTTACGTAGAAGAGGGCATACCCAAAGGGGGGTGAGAGAAAGGACATCTGCATGTTTACCAGGTAGAGGACCCCGAACCACAAGGGATCAAACCCTAGGCTCCGGATGATGGGTACGAAGACGGGAACGGCCAGGAGGAGTATCCCCACCCAATCCAGAAACATCCCCAAAATGATAAGGATGATCTGCATCACAATCAGGATTCCCCAAGGAGAGAGCCCGGTTCCTAAAAGGAGCTCGCTGACGAAGCGATCCCCCCCTTGGGCCACGTAGAAGGCCACAAAGGCGTTGGCCCCGAAGATGATCCAAAGCACCATGGCGGTGGCCTTGGCGGTCTGCTCCAAGGCCAGCTGCAGGTTTTGCCAGGTGAGCTTGCGGTGTAGGGCGGCCACCAACAGGGATCCGAAGGCGCCCACCGCCGCCGCCTCCGTGGGGGCGGCCAGGCCCAGGAAAATCGTCCCGAGCACCAGGAAGATGAGAAGGAGGGGGGCCCAGATGGCCCTTAGGGCTCGCCAGCGCTCCGCCCAGGTGGGCATTTCCTCCTTGGGGATCCTGGGGGCAGCCTGGGGATAGAGGAGCGCATAGACGACGGAGAAGAGCATGTACAGGCCCGAAAGGACCAACCCGGGGAGCACAGAGCCCAGGTAAAGCTCTCCCACGGACTGGTTGGCCACCAGGCCGTAAATGATGGCGAGGACACTGGGAGGGATGAGGATGCCGAGGGTGCCCCCCGCCATCACCGTGCCTGCAGCGAGCACGGGGCTATACCCCCGGCGGAGCATCGCCGGTAGGGCCACTAAGGCCATGGTTACCACTGCCGCGCCGATCACCCCCACCATGGCGGCGAGAACGGTGGAAGCGGCAACGGTGGCGACCGCCAGACCGCCCGGGACCCGACCCAGCCACTTGTAGGCGACGTCAAAGATTTCCTCGATGAGCCCAGATTTTTCTAGCATGGAGGCCATGAAAATGAAGAGGGGGATGGCCGCTAGAAGGTACTGGGTCATGTTGTTCCACATGCGCTGGGGCACCAGGGCCAGGGCGTCTGGGCTCCACAGCCAGGCGATGAAGGTTACCGCAACGCCCCCAATCAGAAAGGCCAGGGGATAACCCGTGAAGAGGAGGAGGAAGAGGCTTCCGAACATCAACCAGGTGAGCGTCTCAATGGGCACGATCTTCCTCCTTTCCTAGAAGCAGGAGAAGGTCCCGAATCGCGTTAGCTAGACCCTGTAGGAGCAACAGGGCGGCACCCAGGGGGATAGCCAGCTTGAAGGGAAATATGGGGATGGCCTGGTTGGCCAGGGAAAACTCCCGGTTCTGCCAGGAAGCCAGGAAGAACTTCCAGCCATACACCACCAGGGTGCCAGCAAATAGCGTCAAAAAGACGAAGCCCAGGAGGTTGAACCAGGCCTGTCCCTTGCGGGAAAGGCGGCTATAGAAAACATCCACACCCACGTGGGCTTTTTCCTTCAGGGCGTAAGCCCCAGCAAGCACATACAGGAGGCCAAAGAGAAGCGTGGACACCTCGTGGGCCCACTGGGTGGGGGCGTTGAAGAAGTACCGCCGCACCACTTCGGCGGTAAGGATGAGAACCGCCAGCAAGGTAAGCCAGGCAGCCAACCGCCCTGTCCACAGGCTTAAGGCGTCGATGAGGTTGAGGAGGCGCAGCAGGGTTTGGATCACGGTGCAACCCTCGAGGCTAGAGGCTCAAGCCGCGGATGTCCGCATCGGTAACGTACCCTAAGGCCTTCATGTACTCCAGCTGGCTGGCAAAGGCTTCCCGAGTGTACTTGTCCTGTTTGGCCCACTTGAACCAGATGGGGATGGCCACACGGCGGAACTTGCGCACATCCACCGTGGACAGGCGAATGATCTGCACGCCCGCGGCTTTGTATTTGGGCCAGGTTTCCAGGTTTGCCTTCTGGATGCCGGCGTAGTGGATCCAGCTCCACTCGTGAACCGCTGCCTCAAAGCGCTCCTGAAGGTTCCTGGGCAGGGCGCGCCAGCGGTTGATGTTGATGGTGATATCCGCAAGGTCCACGGGCTGGTGGATGCAGGGCGTTTCGGGTGGGCCCATGATGATGTACTTGGCAACTTGGTGGAAACCCAGGTTGTAGTTCACCGCTGGGCCCACAAAGTCGGCCGCATCGATGACCCCGCGTTCCAAGGCGGGATACACCTCGCCACCCGGCAGGAGCACCGTGGCAGCCCCGGCGGCGGCGAAGATCTCGGCGATCATGCCCCCGGGCACCCTCAGCTTCACTCCCTTGAAGTCCTCGAAGCTCTTGATGGGTTTCTTGGAATGAATGAGGTTATAGTCGTGCTGGACCGGGCCCACAAAGAAGAGTCCCTGTTCCTCGTAGGCTTTGCGGGCCAGCTCTAGGCCACCCAGGCCGTAGTACCAGGTTTCCCACTGGTCAGGCCGGTCCAGGCCCAGGGGATAGGAGGAAAGGAAGGCGGTTACGGGCATCCTCCCTGCCCAGTAAAGGGTAAAGGGGTGCATGCCGTCCAAGACCCCGGTCTTGACGGCGTCGAACATGTCAAAGGTGCCCACCACTGCCCCGGCAGGGAAGGTTTGGATCTCTATTTGGCCGTCGGTGAGCTCTTTGACCCGCTCGGCGAACTTCTGGAACAGGCTATAGCCCACGGTTCCCGCGTCCCAGGCCGACTGGATGCGCCAGCGGAACCTGGGGGCCTGGGCGATGGCCAGAGGGCTAAACACCGAGCTCGCCGCAACACCGGTGGCCAGCTTGCGAATAAAGTTCCTCCGGTTCTCCTTCATGGTTCCCCTCCAGCGTAAAGCGATACAGGTACCTCTCGGAGCAGCGCGGTAGGTTGGTGACGGACTTATAGAAACACGAGTTGCGTTATTTGTCAAGCCTTGGCATGATTATTCAAGAAGTGAAATACCAAGGTCCCTGCTGGGATCCAGCGTGAAAGGTAACCGCTCCACGCCAAAGAGCGTGGAGCGGGAGATTTTACGGCGGAAGGAATTCACCCGGATGCTCAGGGCCACATCCGGGTGTACATCCGGGGGAAGGGAATCGCCTCGCGCACGTGGGCGAGGCCGCAGATCCAAGCCACGGTGCGCTCCAGGCCCAATCCGAAACCCGAGTGGGGCACGCTGCCAAAGCGCCTCAGGTCCAGATACCAGTGGTAGACCTCCTCCGGGAGGCCGAACTCTTGGATTTTCCTGCGTAGAAGCTCCAGGTCGTGGATTCTCTGGCTCCCCCCGATGATCTCCCCGTAGCCCTCGGGGGCCAGGAGGTCGTCGTTTAGGACCAGCTCCGGGTTCTCGGGGTCGGGTTCCATGTAAAAGGCCTTGATCCGGGCGGGGTAGCGCTCGATGAAGACCGGGCGGTCAAACTGGCGGCTGAGGGCGGCCTCGTGGGGGGCCCCGAAGTCCTCCCCGTAGGGCAGAGGCGGCACCTGAGGGTCCTTCTCCGCAAGCCGGTTCACCAGGGCCACCGCCTCCCGGTAGGTGAGCCGGGGGTAGTTGCCTTCTGCGGCGGGCTCGAGGGCTTTGGGATCCCGCTCCAGCATCTCCAGCTCCTTGGCCCTTCGCGTGAGAACCCGGCCCACCAGGTAGCTCACCAACTCCTCCTGCAGGGCCATGTTCTCCTCGTGGGTCATGAAGGCCACCTCGGGCTCGATCATCCAGAACTCCAGGAGGTGGCGGCGGGTTTTGCTCCTTTCCGCTCGGAAGGTGGGGCCGAAGGTGTAGACTTTGCCGAAGGCCAAGGCCCCGGCCTCGGCGTAGAGCTGGCCCGACTGGGAAAGGTAGGCCTTTTCCCCGTCGAAGAGGTCCACCTCGAAGAGGTCGGTGGTGCCCTCCACGGCGCTCGGGGTGAGGATGGGGGCGTCAAACCGCAGGAAACCCCGCTCGGCGAAGAAATCGTGGATGGCCCTTTCCAGTTCGTCCCGGATGCGCATCACCGCGAAGGGGCGGCGGTGGCGGAGCCACAGGTGGCGGTGGTCCATGAGGAAGTCGATGCCGTGCTCCTTGGGACCGATGGGATACTCCCCGTGGGGAAGGCTCACCACCTCGAGGTTCCGCACTGAAAGCTCAAAGCCCCCGGGGGCCCTCTCGTCCCGCCGCACCAGGCCATGGACCTTCAGGGCGGTTTCCTGGGGCAGGTGATCCGTCTGCTCAAAGACCTCCTCCGGTACCTCCCCCTTGAAGAGGGTGGCCTGCAGGAATCCCGTGCCGTCCCGGAGGATAAGGAAGTGGATCTTGCCCTTGGAGCGCCTTTGGTAGAGCCAGCCCCTGAGCTCCACCTCCTGGCCCTCGTATTTGGCGATCTCATCAATAAAGACCCGCATACCCTTCTATCCTAAGGGGCCTCGAGGCGTTTACCTGGCATTTACCTCTGTTCCCTACCCTGGGCATGGGAGGTGAAGGTATGAGCAAGCAGTGGCTGGTTGGGTTGTTGGTAGCGGCCTTAGGTGCTTGGGGTCTTGCCGAGCAAGAGCGGGGGGTTTGGGCTGAGGTCTATGCCCAGGGCCGGCTGGTGGTCCAGGGGAAATTGGATCAGGCTACCTCCTCTCAAACTAAGGCCCAGGGAGAGGTGAGGCTCCACTTGGAGGGAAGGGTTTACGCCTTTGCCCTGGCCCAGATGGGCAAGACCTTGGGGGAAACGAGGGTTTGGCTGAACGGACAGGCAACGGCTTTAGCCCAGGTGGCCACGGAGCTTCGCATGGCCCTGGAGGGCAAGAAGGAGCTGGCCGTCTTCTGGAAGGAGGGCCGGGTGGTGGGCCTGGTGGAGGTGAACCCCAATGCCCGGGTGTCCGCCGAGGGAGCAACCCAGGTGACCTTGATCCTGAACGGCCAGGAGCGAACCCTGCAGGTTCACCATGCAGGGAGCACCTTGGTGGACGTGAGCGTCAGCGTGGAGGGGCAGGTGCGGAGCCTGTTGGAGGTGGCCCGGGGAAGCCAGGCGAGGCAAGGCTCGCAGGGCCAGGGTTCCAGTGGGATAGAGGGTAGTGGCCAAGGAGGGGTGAACCTGAGGATCGGGATTGGGATCGGCGGGGGAAGGTAAGGGACGTTTCCCCGGCCCCCCTTGACCTCGAGGGGGGCCGGGCCTTGGAATAGGGGAAGGCGTGCGCATCCTGGTGGTGGAGGACGAACCGGACATCGCCGAGCCCGTAACCCTGCTTTTGTCCCGGGAAGGGTATGAGGTAGCCTGGGCCCCCAACCTGGATTCGGCGTGGGAGGAGTTTTTGGCTGCCGAACCCGCTTTGCTGGTTTTGGACGTGATGTTGCCCGAAGGGGAGGATGCGGGGTTTACCTTTGCCCGTCAGGTGCGCGAGGGAGGGTATTCCGGCTCCATCCTCTTTCTCACAGCCCGGGATTCCCTGGAGGACCGGGTAGCCGGGCTAGACCTCGGAGGGGATGACTACCTGGTCAAGCCTTTCGCCCTGGAAGAGCTTCTCGCCCGGGTTCGGGCCCTTCTCCGCCGGGGAGCCCAGCACAAGGGGGGCCGTTTCCAGCGGGGGGATCTCGTGGTGGATCTGGTGGCGCGGAAGGCGTACTGGAAGGGAGAGGAGATCGGCCTGACCCTCAAGGAGTTTGCTTTGCTAGAGACCCTGTGCCTAAACCCCGATCGCCTTTTCACCCCCGAGGAGCTGGCCGATCGCTTGTTCCCGGGCCGGGATACGGCGGTAAGAATGGTGCGGATCTACATTCACCGCCTAAGGCAAAAACTCGCCCCAGAAGTGGTGCGCACGGGGGCAGGAGGGTATGGCCTGGGGCTTCCGGAATAGGCTGCTCCTCGGGGTGGGGGTAGCGGTGGGAATCTCCGCCCTGGCCCAGCTGGGCCTGGGGTACTGGGTTTTGTTGCGCGCCGCTGAGGCAACGGTCCAAAGGGAGCTTCTGGTCTTTGCCCAAAGCCTTTATCAGGCTCTGGATTTTACCGGGCCCCTGCCCGCCCTTAAACCGGAGGGTTATAGCTTCCTCCTCCCCTTCTCCAGGGGTAGGGCGCGGGTAACGAGGGAGGGGCGAATCTACCTCAGCTATGGCGGTCCCTTTCCGGTTCCTTCCCCCTTAGGGGAGCACCGAGCGGAAAGGGGTTGGATGACCCAAGCCTGGGCCTTGCCCCAAGGGTACGCCCTGGAGGTGGCCCTTCCCGCCCCCAGTTTGGGGTATGCCCTCGGTGCGAGCCTTTTGGCCTTTCCCTTGGCCCTGGCCTTGGCCTTGGGGATCACCTTCCTGCTTCTCAAGGGTCTCCTCCGCCCTCTTGGGGAGTTGGCCCGGGCGACGGAGGCCCTTTCCCAGGAGCGCTTTCCCGAACCCGTGCCGGTTCCCACGGGGGAGGACGAGCTTGTCACCCTGGCCAGGAGTTTTAATCGCATGGTGGAGGCAGTGAGGGCTTTTTTGGAAAGGGAGCGCACCTTTACCCGGCATGCGGCCCATGAGTTACGGACGCCGGTGGCGGCTTTGCGTAGCCAACTGGAGGCCTTGGAGCGGGGTCTGGTATCGCAGGAGCAGGCCCTTCCCCGCCTGAAGGCGCAGGTTTCCCGCCTCGAGGGTCTGCTGAGGGACCTGCTGGCCTTGGCTCGGGGCGAGATGACCCGGGAGCGGGTGGGGTTGAAGGCCTTGTTGGAGGAGCTGGGGCGGGAATGGCCGGGTTTGGTTTTGAAGGTGGAGACGGAAGGGAAGGTATGGGGGCCTCCCGATCTTCTGCGCCAGGTGGTGGCGAACCTGTTGACCAATGCTTTTCGGCACGGCAGTCCCCCTGTGGAGGTGGGGTTAAGGGAGGAAGGGGAATGGCTGGTCCTTAGCGTGCGCGACCATGGTCCCGGGGTTCCGGAGGCCCGGATACCTGCGCTCGGTACCCCCTTTCACAAGGGACCCTCTTCTTCCGGTTCGGGCCTAGGCTTGGCCTTGGTGCGCCACACCGTGGAGCGGTTGGGTGGAAGGGTCCAGTGGGGAAACGCCCACCCCGGTTGGCGGGTGGTCCTATGGTTGCCCAAGGAGGTTTCATAAACCGCCGGATAGCGGTGCTGGGGCTTTTGCTCCTGGGGTGGGGGTTGGCCCTGGAACTACCCCCCTTGCCCCTTCCCCCCGTGCCCCTCCCCAAGCCTCCCGTCCTGCCCCCCCCGGTTACCCCATCCCCTTCCGACCAGGGCCTGCAGCGTTTCTACGGTCAGGTCACCCTTAGCGATGGGCAGGCGCTCTTGGTGGGTGGCGTTCCCCTCCTTGGTTCCTCCCCCTGGATGACCCTTTTGGTTCCCGGCATGGTGGTGGAAGTGGAGGGAAGTTGGGAGGGAATGGGGTTTCGCCTCCGGGAGTTGCGCATTGTGGCCCCGGCGCGCTTCTCGTATTACCGGGGCCCGGGGGCCGTGGTGGGCCAAGGGGGCTACCGGGCCCTGGAGCTTTGGACGGTGGAGGAAGGGAACAGCGTGCGGACCCTGGCCCTAAGAACTGCTCCAGAAGGAGCCGGCGTTTACCTGGTGGCGTACTGGGATGGGCAGCGCTTCTTGGCTCTGCCCCCCGGGCTCCGGCCCCCTGCCCCCGGCTTGGCTCCAGGCTGGGTGGAAGGGACCGGCGTTTATCGGGATGGGCGGGTGGTATGGGTGCGGTTTAGGCCATTCCCTTAAGGCGTTTGGCTGGGTAATAGGCTGGCAAGAGCCTCCGCCAAACCGCACGCCTCCACGGGAGCCACCACCCGTTGGGCCACCTTCTTGACCCGGGGCGAAGCGTTCCCCATGGCGATGCCCAGGCCTACTCCTTGGATGAGTTCCAGGTCGTTTTCCCCGTCCCCCACCATGGCGCATTGGGCCAGGGTCAGGCCGTAGCTTTCCGCCACAAAGCGGGCGGCCGAGAGCTTGCTCACCCCCCGCTTGGTCAGGGAGACGAAGCGCACCCCGGGCATCCTGGGGCTTTCCGCCACGTGGGCCTGGAGTTCCTGGGGCAAGGGGTCCATGAGGGCGCCCAGGGGAGCGTGAACCTCGGCCAGCACCTGGAGGCGGACCAAAGGGGTAGGAAGCCTTAGCAGGTCCGCTTCCTCGGCCACCACGCCTAGGAGTTCCTGGTGGGCCTTGAGGAGGGGGCTATCCCCCTCTATGAAGAAGCCCCCGTCGGCGGTATAGCCCTCGAGGGGAAGCCCGAGCCTGCGGGCCAGGCGGATGGCTTCCCGGGCCGCCTCCTGGGGCAGGGCTTCCACCAGGAGGGGATGGGTGGGAGGGGAGTGGGGATCACGGGAAAACGCCAGGACCACTGCCCCCGACTCGAACACGTGGAGGCCCATGGGGTCCAGCCTGCGGGCGTAGGCCAGGGCGTGCCCCCGGCCCGGCCGGCCGGTGATAAGGCTTAGGCGGATGCCTTTGGCCCTTAAGGCTTCCACCGCTGGCCACACGCACTCGGGCACCCCCTCCTTGCCCACCAGGGTGCCGTCCACGTCCACGAAGACCAGCCGCACCATCAAACTTCCCCAGCGGATACCTGGACCGCCTCCCCCCCGATCTGCACCCCGTAGGGTTGGCCCGTGGGGCTGTACTCCACCACCACCTCCACCACCCCCGGGTTGCCCAGGCGGTGGCCCTGGTAGATGGTGAGGGCTACCCGGCCTTCCCGCCTGGGCACCACCCCTGCCCGGGCCAGGAGGGCGCCCAGGGCGGCGTTGGCGGAGCCCGTCACCGGGTCTTCGGGTATGCCCAGGATGGGGGCAAAGTCCCGGGCGTAGAAGCTCCTTGGGCCCATGGGGGCGTAGGCATGGACGGTGGCCACCTCCAGCTGGTGGGAAAGTTCGGCCAGGGTCTTCATCTCTGGCTCCAGGGCATCCACCACCCCGGGGGCGATAAGGGGGACGAAGAGGCTCCAAAGCCCGGTGTAGGCGATGCCGTAAGGCAGGCCGCGGTGCAGGTAACGCTCATCCGAGCCCAGGGCCTCGAGGACCTCCTTGAGCACCTGGTAAGGGGGAAGATCCCGGAACCTCGGGGCAGGACCCCTCACCAAGGCCTTGCGGGGTTCTCCGGCCTCGTACAGGATCTCCACCGGCA
Source organism: Thermus antranikianii DSM 12462 (assembly GCF_000423905.1). Taxonomy (NCBI): domain Bacteria; kingdom Thermotogati; phylum Deinococcota; class Deinococci; order Thermales; family Thermaceae; genus Thermus; species Thermus antranikianii. The sequence goes on from NZ_AUIW01000006.1 coordinate 95,988, forward strand.
GGGCCTCCGTGGGGGTGTGCAGGAAAAGCCGCTTGGTGCCCTCGGGAGCTAGGCCCAGGCGCACCAGGGTAAGGCCCAGGGCTATGGCGGCGTGGCCGGAGAACTCCACCTCTCCCGAAGGGGTGAAGAAGCGCACGGCGAACAGGGTCCCTTGCTTTTCCGTTACGAAGGCGGTTTCCGGTTCGCCCAGGCGCCGGGCTAGGCTTCGCATTTCTTCTAGGCCCATGCCCCGGGCGTCCAGCACGATGGCCACCCGGTTCCCGGCCCCCGGGGTGGAGGCAAAGGCGTCCACGATCACGTAGGGAATCCTAGCCATGGGCGATCACCCTGAGGCCGAGTTCCCGAAGCTGTTCTTCGGACACCGGGCTTGGGGCTCCGGTGAGGGGATCCCTACCCTCCTTGTTCTTGGGGAAGGCGATGACCTCGCGGATGGAGGAGCTGGCCGTCATGAGGGCCAGGAGGCGGTCCAGGCCCCAGGCGATGCCGCCGTGGGGTGGGGCCCCGTAGGCCAGGGCCTCTAGGAAGAAACCAAACTTTTCCCGCTGCTCTTCCTCCCCGATGCCCAGCACCTGGAACATCTTGGCCTGAAGAGCGGGGTCGTGGATGCGGATGGATCCGCCCCCCACCTCGGTGCCGTTCAGCACCAGGTCGTAGGCCAAGGCCCGCACCTTCCCAGGATCGGTGTCCAAGAGGGGTAGGTCCTCGGGATGGGGGCTGGTAAAGGGATGGTGCATGTAGGTGTACTGGCCCCTTTCCTCGTCCCACTCCAAAAGGGGGAAGTCCACCACCCAGAGGAACCGGAAGCCTTCCCTAGGGAGGTTTAAGACCTCCGCCAGCTTAAGCCGCACCTGCCCCAAGGCGGTGGCCGCTATCTTGGCGGGCCCGGCCACGAAGAGGAGGGTGTCCCCCGGACCGGCTTCCGTGGCCTCCAGGAGGCTTTGCCGCACGGGCTCGAGAAACCTGGCGATCCCGCCTGCGAATCCTCCCTCCTCTACCCGGGCAAAGGCCAGGCCCTTGGCCCCGTAGCGTTTGGCCAGCTCCTCTAGGTCGGCGATCTCCTTGCGGGAAAGGGCCTTGGGCACCGCCAGGGCCTTTACCCTTTCCGCTTCCCGGAAAACCTGAAAGGCGCTTTCCCGGAAGAGGTGCCCCACCTCCTTGAGCTCCAGGCCGAAGCGGGTGTCGGGTTTATCCGAGCCGAAGCGTTCCAGAGCTTCCTGGTAGGTGAGGCGGGGGAAGGGGAGGGGAAGCTCCACGCCCAGGGCTTCCCGAAACACGTGGGCCATGAGCCTTTCGTTAAGCTCCAGGATATCCTCTACTTCCACGAAGCTCATCTCCAGGTCCACCTGGGTGAAGTCGGGCTGGCGGTCGGCCCGGAGGTCCTCGTCGCGGAAGCAGCGGGCGATTTGGAAGTAGCGGTCAAAACCCGCCACCATGAGCATTTGCTTGAAGAGTTGCGGCGACTGGGGGAGGGCGTAGAAGAGGCCAGGTTGCTGGCGGTAGGGCACCAGGAAATCCCGGGCCCCTTCCGGGGTGCTTTTGGTCAGGAAGGGGGTTTCCACCTGGATGAAACCCTCCCGGTCCAGGAAGTCCCAGATGGCCTTGATGACCCGATGGCGGAGGCGCAGGTTTTCCTGCATTTTCCTCCGGCGTAGGTCCAGGTAGCGGTACCTGAGCCTGAGCTCTTCGGAAACCTCCTTTTCCTCCTCTCCCCGCCAGCCGGCGTCCACGGGGAAGGGGGGTGTTTTGGCCTCGGAGAGGACCTCGAGGGAGGTGAGGGCCACCTCCACCTTTCCGGTGGGCAGACGGGGGTTGGGCTCCGGGCGTAGGCGCACGGTGCCCCTGGCCCGCACCACCCACTCCGAGCGGACTCGCTCCGCTTCCTTATAGGCGGGGCTTTCCGGGTGGGCCACCAGCTGGACCAAACCCTCGCGGTCGCGGAGGTCCAGGAAGATGAGCCCCCCCAGGTCCCGGCGGCGGTTTATCCACCCCTCGAGGACCACCTCCTCCCCCACGTGTTCTTCCCTTAGGCTTCCGGCGAAGTGGGTGCGCCGCATAATCCCCCAAATCTTAACGGATTCTCAGGCCAGGGCGGAAAGAAGGAAGCCCAACGCTTCCGTCTGGGGTAAACGAACCTGCTCCCCCGTGGAAAGCCGCTTTAGGGTGACCTCCCCCATTCTAAGCTCGTCCTCCCCCAGAAAGCCAGCAAAGGAAGCGCCTCGTTTCAAGGCTTCCTCCACGCCTTTGCCCGGCTTCTTGGGGGTAAGGGCGTATTCCACCCGCAGGCGAGGCCTCAGCCTCTCTGCCAGGTAGAAGGCCTCGGCCACGGCGGCTTCCGTGAGGGGGATGAGGTAGAGGTCTGGGCCCCTTTCCTCGGGAAGGTCAAACCCTTCCGCCTCGAGGGCCAGGGCCACCCTCTCCACCCCGAAGGCGAAACCCACCCCGGGTACCCTCGGCCCCCCCAGGAGCTCAGATAGGCCGTCGTACCTTCCCCCACCCCCCAAGGCGCTTTGTGCCCCGATCTCCGCGTGGTGCACCTCGAAGGCGGTACGCACGTAGTAATCCAGGCCCCGCACCAGGGTGGGGTCCAGTTCGTAGGGCACGGAAAGCCTTTCTAGGTGGCGTTCTACCGCCTTCAGATGGGTTCTGGCTTCCTGCCCCAGGAAGTCCAGCATGGGCCGGATGCGGAGCTCCTTGAGGAGGGCCTGGTCTTGCTCGCTCTTAGAGTCTAGGATACGCATGGGGTTAAGTTCCAGGCGCTCCTGGGAGTCCTGGGAGAGGGCCTCCCGGTGGGGGGAGAGGACCTCCCGTAGGTAGGCGTTGTAGCGGGCCCGGTCCTCGGGGTCCCCCACGGAGGAGAGCTTGACGGTGAGGTGCCTCAAGCCGAGCTCCTTAAGGCTTTCATACAGGAGCGCCACGGCTTCCGCATCCAGGATGGGGCTTTCCGAGCCCAGGGCCTCGTAGTTCACCTGGTGGAACTGGCGGTAGCGTCCCTTCTGGGGGCGCTCCGCCCGGAACATGGGCCCCGCCATCCAGAGCCTCACGGGCTGGGGCCAGACCTTCATCCCGTGTTCCAGATAGGCCCGCACCATGGCAGCGGTGCCCTCAGGGCGCAGGGTGAGGGAGCGCCCACCCCGGTCCTGGAAGGTGAACATCTCCTTCCTGACGATGTCGGTGGAGATCCCCACCCCTTTCTCGAAGACCTGGGTTTCCTCAAACACTGGGGTGATGAGCTCCAAAGCCCCTGCTGCCTCCAGCACCCGGCGGGCGGTGGCCACGATGTGCTGGTGGAGCCTTAGCTCTTTGCCGAAAAGATCCTTGGTGCCGCGCACGGCCATACCCCTTCACTTTACCCGAGGGCGAAGGCTATACTGCAGCCATGTCCTCCAGGGGTTCCGTGCGGGGGTTTTTGGTATTCCTCTACCTCCTCCTCACCCTCGCCGCCTCCACCGGGGTGGCCCTGCAGACGTACCTTATGCAGGTACGGAACCCTGGCCTCCGGACGGATCTCTGCCAGGCTCCGGGGGAAGAGAGGGAGGTGGACCACTCCCCCTTCTGTGGCCTGCAGGTCTCTCCAGGTTTGCCCCCCATAGGGGAGGTGGTGCCTCCTACCCTGGTGCGGGTGGTGCGCGCCAGGGTTGCCCCCGTGTCCGGCTATCCGGAACCCCAGGGAGGGGCTTTTTCTTCCCGCTCCCCTCCTTTTGCCCCCGGGATCTTCGCTTGAGTTAGACGAGGGCTCCTTGGGCGAAAGGGGGGTGGAATCTTGGAAGCAGTGGTGTACACGGAGAGTTTGCAGCTTTACGCCCTGGTGCACGGGGCGCTTAGCCCAGCGGGTTGGAAGGTGTACTGGAAGGAAGGCCGTGGCCTGGCCCTGGCGGGGCTGGACCAGATGGAAAAGGGGGAGGTGCTCCTTTGGGTTACCCCTTGGGGGCTTAGGGCCTATGCCCCTTTGGGCATGATCTTTCTCACCCGTCGGGACGATCCCAGGACCTTGGCTTTGGGCCTTGGGGGACGGGTGGGCCTACGGCTCCTTCCGGGGGAAAAGGCAGTGTTGTGGGCGGTGGGAAACGGAATTCCCCCGAGGGTGGGGGCCTTGGCCCGGGCCCTGGGGTTTTCCCGGGACCGGGCCCGCTTTTTCCTGAAGGGGGTTACCAATAAGTTTGGCCTGGGGGAGGAAGGGTTAGTCCACCTAGCCCGGCATCAGGTGAAGGTAATGGGGCTTAAGGACCACCTGGAGCCTCTGCCCGGGGTGCAGGTTCAACCGGGCTTGGACGTGCCTGGGGAGCAGGATCTGCAGGCGGATGGATCCCTGGAACACACCCCGGTAGGCGAGGCCTTCCGGATGAAGGCTTACCAGCACGCCATCTAGGATGTTTTCTGGGGGTGGGGGCCGGTCCTGGCGCACCACGATGACCTCCTCGGCCCGGATGCCCACCCAGGCGGTGTCCCCGGGCCGGGCCCAGGAAGGGAGGGAAAGGCGGAGGTGGACCCCGTTGACCTCCACGCCCCCAGGTTCTATGCGGGCCGGGAATAGGTTTTCGTAGCCGAGCAGCCTGGCCACCAGGAGCTGGCTTGGGGCGGAGTACACTTCCTCGGGCGGGCCTTCTTGCAGGATTTTTCCCGACCCCATCACCAGAAGCCAGTCGGCCATGCGGGCCAGGATGGGGTCGTGGCTCACCGCCAGGGTGGGGATTCCTTCCCGGCGGATGAGTTCCACCAGCTCCCCTAGAACCTGGTCCTTGGTGAGGGGATCCAGGGCGCTGGTGGGCTCGTCCAGAAGGAGAATCTCCGGGTTCCTGGCCAAAGCCCGGGCGAGGGCCACCCGTTGCTTCTGGCCGCCCGAAAGCTGGCTTGGGCGCTTGTGGGCGTGCTCCTCGAGGCCAACCCGCTCCAAGAGGGCCAGGGCCCTAGCCTTCCGGTTTCCTCCCGCCAGGGGAAAGGCCACGTTCTCCCAAGCGGTCATGTGGGGGAAGAGGGCCAGGTCCTGGGGCAGGTAGCCCACGGGCCGTCTTTCGGGGGGAAGGCCCCCATAGGGCCTGCCCTCGGCGGGTACCAGGCCCGCCAGGGCCTTGAGAAGCGTGGTCTTGCCTGCGCCGCTTTCCCCCAGGAGCACGGTGAAGCCCTGGATGTGGAACCGGGCCTCGAGGAGGATCGGCTTCCTGATCAGGTAGTGGACTTCCATGCTCGTCCCTTGGCCTCCAGGGTTCTTGCCGCCACCAGGATGGCCAGGCTGAGGAAAAGGAGTACCGCGGCTGCCCTGGAGGCTTCCTCGAAGCGTAGGGCTTGCACCAGGTCGTAGATATAGATGCTCACCATCTGGGTTTTCCCCGGGATGGAACCACCCACCATGAGGACCACTCCGAACTCCCCCAGGGTGTGGGCGAAGGCCAAAAGGGTCCCTGAGAGCAACCCAGGCCAGACCAAGGGCAGCACCACCCGTCCCCAGGTCTTCCAGGGGGGGACCCCCAGGGTTCGGGCTACCTCCAAAAGGTTCCGGTCCAGGGCCAAAAAGGCCTCCCGGTAGGCGGTGAGGGCGAAGGGCAGGCTGAAGAGGACGCTGGCGAGGACCAGCCCCTCGAGCCGGAAGGCCCAGGAAAGCCCGGTAAGCTTGCGCCAAAGCCCCTCCGGCCCCAGGAAGAGGAGGAGGTAAAACCCCAGCACCGTGGGCGGAAGAACCAGGGGTAGGAGGAAGATGGCCTCCAGAATGGATTTGCCTGGGAAGCGGCGGAAGGCCAGGAGCCAGGCCAGAGGAACTCCCAGAAGGAGGAGAATTAGGGAGGCGGCCATCGCCACCACCAGGGAGAGCTTCAGGGAGGTCCAGAAGAGGGGCTCCGGCATCTACTCCCCCGGGAGAAGGAAGCCGTAGCGCTTAAAAATGGCTCGGGCCTCGGGGCTTCCCACGAAGGTGTAAAAGGCCAAGACCTCGGGTCGCCTGCGACCTTTCAGGATCACATAGTCCTGCTCCAAGGTGAGGTGGCTTTCCAAGGGGGCGAGCCAGTACACCCCGGGGCGGGAAAGGCTTTCGTGCACCGCCAGGGAAAGGGCTAGGATACCCGCCTGGGTGGCGGTGAGGGCCAGCTGGGCGGTGTGGGAGATGTTCTCCCCGTAGACGAACTGGAAGCTGGCCTTGCCCTGCCGCAGGGGGCTGGCATCCCAGTAGGCCTCCACCCCCTGGGAGAGGCGCTCCCAGGGAATCTCCTCCCAGGAAAGGTTGGGAAAGGGTTTCTTCAGGCCAGGGACCGGGGCATTGGTCCGGCGCCTTAGAAGGCCGTAATGTTCCAGCAGGGTGATAGCGGCCCGGCCGTAAGGAGCATGCACCGGGTTGGCGATGGCGAGCCGGGTGATCCTGAGGTTCTTGAGGGCTTCAGGGCTCGGGTTTAACCCCAGCCTGCGGTCCAGCCAGATGACCATGCGTCCGATGGCGTAGGACCTGCGGGTTCCGGCCTCTGCTAGGCCTTTTTTTTCCAGGAGCTCGGGGTAGAGCTTTTCCGCGGAGAAGTACAGGTCCGCCTCGAGGCCCTGGGTGAGCTGGGTGTAGAACTTCCCCGAGGAGCCGAAGCTTAGCAAGACCCGTGTCCCCGGGTTCCTGGCCTCAAAGGCGTGGGTTACTTCCTTTAAGGCATACTGCAGGTCGGCGGCCGCCACCACCTGGACCGTCCTCTGTGCCCAAGCCAGGGCAAAGGCCAGCACCGAGGACAGGAACAGCACCTTTTTGTTCACCCTTACCTCCTTTGCAACCGCGGCAGGCGGCAGGGTTACCCCCACCACCCCGGGGCCATAAGCCCGGCCCGGAAGGCCCAGGGGGTCTATCCGGGCTCGGAGGCTAAGGGGATGCTAGCCCGCGGGCTCATCCCATGTCAACGAGGGCTCGGGGTTGCATAAGTTTGCAAGGATGCGGTATCCTATAAGCCTCATGGTGGGAGACGCCCTCACCCGGCCCAAGGATCTTTTGGACTTCTCGGCCTACGGTCGCCAGGAGATCGAGGAACTTTTGGCCTTGGCGGAGAGGCTGAAGAGGGAGCGCTACCGCGGGGAGGACCTCAAGGGAAAAGTCCTGGCCCTTCTTTTCGAGAAGCCCTCCTTGCGCACCCGCACCACCCTCGAGGTGGCCATGCTGCACCTGGGAGGGTATGCCATCTACCTGGACCAGAAACAGGTGGGCATCGGCGAGCGCGAGCCTGTGAGGGATGTAGCCAAGAACCTGGAGCGCTTCGTGGAGGGGATCGCCGCCCGCGTATACCGGCACGGGACCGTGGAGGAACTCGCTCGCCACGCCCGCATCCCGGTGATCAATGCCCTTTCCGACCGGGCCCATCCCTTGCAGGCTCTGGCGGACCTCCTCACCTTGAAGGAGGCCTTCGGGGGATGGGAGGGCCTCGAGGTGGCCTGGGTGGGGGATGGGAATAACGTGTTGAACTCCCTTCTTGAGGTGGCTCCCCTTGTGGGCCTTAGGATGCGGGTGGCCACGCCAAGGGGGTATGAGCCGGATCCCGGCCTTTTGCAGAAGGCGGGGGCCTTCTTGACCCACGATCCCAAGGAAGCCGCCTTGGGAGCCCATGCCCTTTACACCGATGTCTGGACCAGCATGGGCCAGGAGGCGGAGCGGGAAAGGCGGCTCAGGGATTTCAATGGGTTCCAGGTAAACGGGGAACTCTTGAAGCTCCTGCGGCCTGAGGGCATCTTCCTCCATTGCCTTCCGGCCCACTACGGTGAGGAAACCACCGAGGAGGCGGTGCACGGGCCGCGGAGCCGGGTCTTTGACCAGGCGGAAAACCGTCTCCACACCGCTAAGGCCGTCCTCCTGTGCCTGCTAAGCTAGGGGTATGGTCCGGCCCTACCGCTTCTCCCTCGAGGAGTTTCTGCGGCTTCCCCTGCCGGAGCGGGGTGTGGAGCTTTTGAGGGGGGAGATATACCAGATGGCACCTATTGGATCCCGTCATGCGGATTTGGTGGATCGGTGGGCAGAAGTGCTCCTTCGCACCTTTTCGGGCAGGGCCCGGGTGCGGATACAAGGTCCTTTCGCTATTCCGCCAGACACCTATCTGGAACCCGATCTCCTTCTGTGCCAGTTGAAGGATTACCGGGAGCGCTATCCTGTTCCCGATGAGGTGCTCTTGGCAATAGAGGTCGCGGACACCAGCTTGGAATACGACTTAGGAAGAAAGGTTCCCCTTTACGCCCAGGGAGGAGTTCTGGAGGTTTGGGTACAGGATTTAACTCAGGGCCGCCTCTTGGTCTTCCGGGGTCCTGCGGGCGACCACTACCGGGAGCAGCTTTGGCTTTCCCCTGGGGAAAAACTGGCTCCCTTGGCCTTCGCTGACATCCCTTTGGAGGTGCCGTGGTAAGGGTGGGGATCATCGGGGCCTCGGGGTATGGGGGAGGGGAGCTGATTCGCCTCCTTAAGGCTCACCCCGGGGTGGAGCTGGTAGGGTTTAGCAGCCGTAAACACGAGGGGAAACCCCTTTCCTCCGCCTGGCCCCAGCTATGGGATGAGGGGCTTTTTGCCACCCTGGAGGACGTACTGGAGCGAGCTGAGGTGGTCTTTTTGGCCTTGCCCAACGGGCTTGCCATGGAGCTTGCTCCCAGGGCCTTGAAGGAGGGCAAACGGGTCATAGACCTCTCCGGGGACTTCCGGCTTCCCCCGGAGGTTTACGAATCCTGGTACGAGATCCCTCACAAGAGCCCAGGGCTTTACCGGGAGGCGGTCTATGGCCTTCCCGAGTTGCATCGGGAGGAGCTTGGAGGTGCGCGCCTGGTGGCCAACCCCGGTTGTTACGTGACGGCCACCACCTTGGCCTTGGCCCCTCTGGCGGCGGAAGGTGCCCTGCGGGGGGCCTTTGTGGTGGGTCTAAGCGGGGTCTCCGGGGCGGGCAGGGAGGGGGAGGGTACCTTTTTTGCCGAGGTGAACGAGAACCTTAAGCCCTACAAGGTGGGGGGTGTCCATCGCCATATACCGGAGATGGAAAGGAACCTGGGCCGCCTTTTGGCCCAGGGGCGCCCGGTGCGCACCCATGGGCCCCTGGGAGAGGTGCGCCTTTCCTTCGTCCCCCACCTGGTGCCCATGACCCGGGGCATCTTGGTCACGGTGGAGGCGGAGGTGGAAGGGAACTGGAACCAAAAGGCCCTGGACGAGCTTTACCAGGACTTCTACGCCCAAGAACCTTTTGTGCGGATCACCGAGGCCTTGCCGGAAACCAAGGGCACCTATGCTTCCAACCGGGTGGATGTGAAGCCTCTCTATGAAGCTAGAACGGGGCGTGTTATGGTGTTTGCGGCCTTGGACAACCTGGTGAAGGGGATGGCGGGGCAGGCGGTGCAGAACTTGAACCTGATGCTGGGTCTGCCTGAGGAGACCGCGCTTCCCAGGGAGGGCCTATGGCCGTGAGGCTTCCCCGGGGTTTTCGCGCCGGGGCTACCCGGGCGGGCATCAAGCCTTCCGGCAAGCCCGATCTGGCCTTGTTGGTTTCCGGCCTTCCTGCCTCCTGGGCCTATGTGGCCACGCAGAACCGGGCTGCAGCCCCTTCCATCCACCGGGGTAGGGCCCTTTATGCCCGGGGTGGGACCTTGCGGGCAGTGGTGGTCAACGCGGGCAACGCCAACTGTGCCACCGGGGAGCGGGGCTTTTTGGATGATCGGCGCATGGCCGAGGTTGCTGCCCTGCGCCTGGGAGTGCCCGTGGAGGAGGTCTTGACTGCTTCCACGGGGGTCATCGGGGTTCCCCTTCCCGTGGAAAAGGTGGAGACGGGTTTGCCCCAGATAGAACTCACCCCCTATGCCGATGCCTTTGCCGAGGCCATCCTTACCACGGACTTAGTTCCCAAGGTAGCGGAGGCCGAGGTGGAGGGGGCGAGGATCGTGGGTATCGCCAAGGGCAGCGGGATGATCCATCCCAACATGGCCACCATGCTGGCCTTCGTGGTGACGGATGCCGCTTTACCCCAGGAGGCCTTGAGGGAGGCCTGGCGGGGTATCGTGGACCGCACCTTCAACCAGGTGACCGTGGACGGGGATACCTCTACCAACGATCTCGCCCTGGTGATGGCGAACGGGGCTTTTGGCGCGGTGCCCCTCGAGGCCCTCTTTCCCGCCCTGGGGGCAGTGGCCCAGGAGTTGGCGAGGAAGATCGCCCGGGATGGGGAGGGAGCCACCAAGCTCATGACCGTGCGGGTGGTGGGGGCAGCCACGGAGGAAGAGGCCAGGCGGGCGGCGAGGACCATAGCGGGAAGCGCCCTTTGGAAAAGCGCCCTTTACGGAAACGATCCCAACTGGGGCCGGATTTTGGCGGCTTTAGGCAACTCAGGGGCCCGGTTTGACCCCTTAAGGGTGAGGATCTGGGTGCAGGGGATTCCCCTTTATGCCGGGGGCGTTCTTCCCTTTGACCGGGAGGCTGCGAGCCAGGCCATGCGTTCCGAAGAGGTGGAGATCCTGGTGGACCTTCAGGAGGGAAGGGGAGAGGGTGTGGCCTGGGGGTGCGACTTGACAGAGGGATATGTGAGGATTAACTCCTTGTACACAACTTGACAGACTCTAGACCACTGTTTAAAATCAATGCGGTCAGACACAGCCTTAGGCTGTGTCTGGTCAAAGGAGGGAAACGATGAAGAAGCTTATCCTAGGTGGTCTTTTGGCTTTGGGTTTCGCGTTGGCGCAAGCGCCCTACGTGGGAGGTCACGTGGGGCTTTTTGGCACCTCGGGGTTGAACCTTCTTAACGGAGGGCTGCACGCCGGTGTTGGTTTGCAAGGGGGCCTCGAGGTGCGGGGTGGCGTGGACTTTTCCTCTGTTTTTGGCGTCCTCCTTCCGGGTGTTAATGCTGATGTTTTGATGAACCTGAGTATGCCAGGTTCACCGGTTGTGCCCTATGTAGGGTTAGGAGGTAATCTGTGGCTTTGGCCCAACGGCTCTTTCTTTGGTGCCCATGGGACTTTGGGCCTTAAGTACCCTATCGCCGGTGCGCCTCTGACGGCCTTCCTCGAAGTGCAGCCGGGTTATGCCTTCGCGGGAGCTGGGGCTTTCGTGTATTACCTAAAGGTGGGGGCTAATTACGGTTTCTAATATGAAATCCTCCCGATCCATTCCCTCAGCATCCCCCCGGCCACCAGTGAAAAAGAGTGTGGCTCCGAATAAGCTCCGGCTGGGTCTGCAAGTAAGCACAGCGGGCCTCCACCCTCTCCCAAAGCTCCTCCTCCGAATCCACCCGCCCATTCGCTACCACCCCGTCCACCAAGGGCCATACCCGCTCCACAGGCTGTAGCTCAGGAGAGTAGGGGGGCAAAAAGACCAA
>NZ_AUIW01000009.1:0-100000 GCF_000423905.1 Thermus antranikianii DSM 12462
TTCCCCCACGTCCACCAGGCGGCGGACGTAGGGCTTAAGGAAAGCCGGGTAATACCGAGATTCCCGATCCCTAGGGACCTTCAGGTCCACCTGGCCAAAGGCGGTCTCCAGCTTGCGGGGGTAGTAGCCGTTCCTGCGGCCTCCGTGCACCTGCAAGAAGGCCGTCCGGTCCAACTCCAGAACCGTCTGCAAAACCTCGGCCACCGTCTCCCGCACCGCTTCCCTCAGCAAGATTCGCAAGGTATCCTGGTCCACGGGGCACCTCCTCGTGCTAAGGTGTGCCCCCCTATTAAACACGGACCCTTACACATAAATCCTTACACGACCCGCCCGGGAGCTTGGGGTTGTCAACGGTTGTCAAGGCCTATAGTGGAAGGCGTGGACTTTCTCCTGGCGCTTTCCCGCCCTCCTTTGGTCCTCGGGGTGGATCCCAGGCCCGAGCTTCACGGGCGTGAGCCCGTTGCCCACTTGAAGCGGTACACGGTGGAGCTTCTCGAGGCCTTGGCTCCCAGGTTGGCTGCGGTCAAGTTCCAGCTGGCCTTCTTTGAGGCCCTGGGCCCGGAGGGGTTCGGGCTTCTTTTTGAGCTGGCCAGCGCCGCACGGGTCATGGGTTTGCCCGTGATCTTTGACGGGAAGCGGGGGGATATCGGTTCCACCGCCGAGGCTTACGCCCGAGCCTACCTCCTGCGCTTTCCCGGAAGCGCCCTTACCGTGAACCCCTACCTGGGCCTGGATACCCTCACGCCCTTCTTCCAGGCGGCCCGGGAAAGCCAGGGGGCGGTTTTCGTCCTGGTCAAGACCTCAAACCCAGGATCAGGGTTTTTGCAGGATCTTCTGGTGGAGGGAAGGCCCCTTTACCTTCACCTGGCGGAGGCCCTGGCCCGGGAGGGGGAGGGATACCGGGAAGGGGAGTGGAGCCGCGTGGGCATGGTGGTGGGGGCCACCTACCCGGAGGTGGTCTTGACGGTGCGGGAAAAGGCTCCCCATGCTCCCTTCCTCCTCCCCGGCGTAGGGGCCCAAGGGGGAAGGCCCTTGAAGGGCCCTGGCCTTTTGAACGCCGCAAGCCGCGCCCTTTTCTACCCGGGGGGCAGGCCGGATCTGGAGGGAGCCTTACAGGCGGCGGAGGACTTCCATAGGGCTTTGGTAGAGTAGGGGGGATGGATGTCCTGGAGCTCTACCGCAGGACGGGGGCCCTTCTGGAAGGGCACTTCCTCCTGCGCTCGGGGTTGCACTCGCCCATCTTCCTGCAATCCGCTGCCCTCTTGCAGCATCCCCTCTATGCGGAGGCGGTGGGGGAGGCCTTGGGCAAGCTATTTGAAGACGAGAAGGTGGATTTCGTCATCGGCCCGGCCCTGGGGGGTGTGGTGCTTTCCTTCGTGGTGGCCAAGGCCCTGGGGGCCAGGGCCCTCTTCGCCGAGAAGGATGGCCAGGGAGGCATGACCCTGCGCAGGGGCCTCACCGTGAACCCAGGCGACCGTTTTTTGGCGGTGGAGGATGTGGTGACCACCGGGGAGAGCGTGCGCAAGGCCATTCGGGTGGCGGAGGCCAGGGGAGGGGTTTTGGTGGGCGTGGGGGCCATCGTGGACCGGAGCAGGGGGGAGGCGGATTTCGGTGTCCCCTTCCGGGCCCTTTTGAAGCTGGAGGTGCCCCAGTACCTTTCCGAAGCCTGCCCTCTGTGCCGGGATGGTGTGCCCTTGGAGGAGGTCTGAGGCCATGCGCCTCCTGGCCTTTCTTCTTGTTCTTTTTCCCTGGGCCATGGCCTCTTCTTCGGTGGAGTTGGCCCGCCAGGCGGCAGAGGCCTGGCTTGCGGGAAAGCTTTCGCCGCGCCTCGAGGAGGTCCTAAGGGCTTCCCCTGAGGAGGCCCCGAAGCTTTTGGAGCGCTACGCCCTTTTCCCACCGCCTCCCAGAGGCCTCTCCCTCAACCTGGATAGCCCCAGGGTGGAGGGAAACCGGGTCCTCTTCCCCGCAGCGGTGGGGGACGAGGTGGGGGAGGTGGTGGTGGTCCTGGAGGGCGGCGAGGCCAAGCGGGTCTACTTCCGCCCCGAGGGGCTTGCCCTTCCCGGGTACCTGCTTAACCCGGCTTCGGGGTGGGGGTTTTTGCTCCTTTCCCTATTCTTTGGCTTTCTCCTCTTCCAGCCCTCGCCCTTTCGCGCCTGGCTTTTGGAGGCCCTGGCCCTGCTTCGCGCCTATAGGGGGCTTTACCTTTTCACCAACCTCTTCCTCTATGGCCTCTTTGCCCTCGGGAGTTTGCTGGCCTATGGGATGCCGGAGATGGCCCGGGCGGTGCAGGCCCTTTTCGGCGGGGCCCTCGAGGCCATAGGCTTGGAGGAGGCCACGGGAAAGGGCATCCTGGTCTTGGCCGGGGTGATCTTCCACTGGAACTTCGGCCAGGGGCTTTTCCTCACCGGGCTTCTGCCCGCCTTGCTTTTGGGGGTTCCTGTCTTTTTTTTGAACGCCCTCCGCTATCTGGTCTTCGGCTTCGCCCTGTCTCCGGCGCTTCTGGGCGCTGCCTTCCTGGTTCACCTCCCCACCCTTCTCCTGGAGCTTCAGGCCTACATCCTGGTCACCTTCGGGGGGCTTGTGCTCCTGGCTAAGACGGCGGGAGGGGAGGGGTATAGGAAGGGGCTTAGGGCCTTGCTCCTCACCTTCTACCTGGGGGCTCTTTTCCTGCTTTTGGCGGCCTGGTATGAGGCCTGGGAGGTGAGCGTGCTCCTATGAAGGTGGCCATTCTGGGGGCTGGGGCCTGGGGCACCGCCTTGGCGGTCCTTCTGGCCAGCAAGGGGATTCCCACGGCCCTCTGGGCCAGGAGGAAGGAGCAGGCGGAGGCCCTAAGGGCCAACCGGGAGAACAAGGACTACCTGCCGGGGGTGGCCCTCCCCGCTTACCTGTACCCCACCGCCGACCCGGAGGAGGCCTTGGAGGGAGTGGAGCTGGCCGTGGTGGCCCTGCCCTCCAAGGCCCTGGAGGACACCTTAAGGGCTCTGCCCCGGGCCCCGTGGTACCTTTCCGCCACTAAGGGGCTTTTCTTCAAGGAGGGGAGGCTTCACACCCCCAGCGAGGTAGTGGAGGCCTTGACCGGCAGGCCCGTGGTCGCCCTTTCCGGCCCCAACCACGCGGAGGAGGTGGCCCGCTTTCTCCCCACCGCCAGCGTGGCCGCGGGTCCCTTGGAGCTGGCCAAAAGGGTGCAGGAGCTTTTCTCCGGGCCCACCTTCCGGGTCTACACCAGCCAAGACCGGCGTGGGGTGGAGCTGGGCGGGGCCTTGAAGAACATCCTGGCCCTGGCGGCGGGGATGGTGGACGGGCTTCGCCTGGGGGATAACGCCAAGGCGGCCCTCCTCACCCGGGGCCTTAGGGAGATGGTGCGCTTCGGTACCGCCCAGGGGGGAGAGGAGGCTACCTTTTATGGGCTTTCCGGCCTGGGGGATCTCCTGGCCACCGCCTATAGCCTCCACTCCCGAAACCGGGGGGCGGGGGAGAGGCTGGTGCGGGGGGAGGCTTTGGAGCGCCTCGAGGACCGGGGGGTGGTGGAGGGGCTTTATGCGGTCAAGGCCCTCATGGCCTGGCGGGAGCGAACTGGGCTTGAGCTTCCCATCGCCGAGGCGGTGTACCAGGTGGTCTACGAGGGGCTGGATCCCTTGAAGGCCCTTTCCGCCCTCATGGCCCGGGAGCCCAAGGCGGAGTAGCTGGCTGGGACCGCCCTGCCTGGCCTTGGGACCCTGGAGAATCCCTTTCCCAAGCTTCCTTATTGGTCTGGCTGAGGTCGGGGCTGGGCGAAAAACCGTAGAATGGAATTGGGAATGTTAGCCCCCAAGCTTCCTAAAGCTCTGGAAGCCTACCTGGAGGAGGAGGCCCAGTCTCCGGTGAAGCGGGAGTACTTGCGGGGGCGCCTTTACGCCATGGCGGGGGCCAGCGCCCTCCATAACCGGGTGGCCCTCAACATCGCCGCCCGGTTTCTGGAGGCGGCCAGGCCCAGGGGGTGCCGGGTGTACATGAGCGACATGAAGCTACGGATCCGGGATGAAGCCGTCTACTACCCCGACGTGATGGTGGTGTGCCAACCCGGGCCTCCCCACCCTTACTACGAGGAGGCTCCTTGCGCCGTGGTGGAGGTTCTTTCGCCCGCCACCGAGGTGCAGGACCGCCGGGAAAAACGGGCCCTTTATGAAACCCTGGACAGCTTGGAGGTCTACCTTCTGGTGGACCCCGAGGCCCGCCGCTTCACCCTTTACCGCAGGACCCCCGAGGGCTTTGCGGAGGAGGAAGGGGAAGAGGCCTTGATCCCCTGCCTGGACCTCGTGTTGCGGGCCGAGGAGGCCTTCCGCCTTTAGAGCACCTCGGCCAGAAAGCCCAGAAGGGCCGTGCGGAAGGCCTTGGGGTTTTCCAGGTTGGCCAGGTGCCCGGCCTCGGGAAGGATGAGCAGGCGGGCGTCGGGCAGGGCCCTGGCCATCCGCTTGGCCTCCTCCGGGGGGGTTAGGGTGTCCTCCTCCCCCACCAGGACCAGGGCCGGGCGGCGCATCCCGGGAAGCAGGGGGGTGGAGTCGGGCCGTTCCGCCAGGGCCAGGAGGCTTCCTGCCACCGCCTCGGGGCTGGCCTCCAGGATGAGGGCTTTGGCCCTTGCCACCACCTCGGGCTTCTCCTCCTGCGTGGTCTTGCCCAGGTGGTTTGGGAGAAGGGCCTCGGGCAGGAAGCCCACCCCTTCCGCCAGAACCCTTTCCCTTAGGGCATAGCGGTTTTTCCGGCCCTCCTCGGTGTCGGCCCCCGCGCGGGTATCCGCCAGCACCAGGCCCAGGAAGCGCTCGGGGGCCCTGCGCCAAAGTTCGAAGATGAGGTAGCCCCCCATGGAAAGCCCCACGAAGACGGCCTCCTCGAGGCCCGCCTCATCCATCTCCCCCAGCACCTTATCCGCTGCCTGGGAAAGGGATAGCCCTAAGTAATGGGGGGCCAGGACGGGAAGCCGCCCCCGAAAGTAGCCCATCTCCTCCTCCCACATCCGGGGGTTGTAGGGGAAAGCGTGCAGGAACACCACGCCTCGCATCTAGGCCTCCTTCACGGATTCCCCCTCGAGGCCCAAGGCCTTGAGCCGGGCGATGAGGCTTGGGTCTTCCACCACCACGTAGTTGCGCCCATCCTGGCTCTCCGCCCTAAGGAGCCCAGCCTTGGCAGCCTCCTTCCAGGCCTCCATGAGGTCGGGGTACTGGACCAGCAAGGGGGTCACCTTGTGGGCGGGGTAACGCCTCACCGCAGGGCCTCCTCGAGGGCGTGCCAGGCCAAGGTGGCGCACTTCACCCGGGCGGGGAGCTTGGCCACCCCCTGAAGGGCCAGGAGATCCCCAAGGGCCGGGTCGGGGGGGGCTCCTTCCACCACCATGGCCTGGAACTTCCTGGAAAGCTCCAGGGCCTCCGCCACCTTCTTCCCCTTCACCAGCTCGGTCATCATGGAGGCGCTTGCGGTGCTGATGGCGCACCCTTGACCCTGGAAGCGGATGTCGGCGATGGTATCCCCTTCCAGCCGCACCATCACCTCCACCTGGTCCCCACAGGAAGGGTTCATGCCCCCGGCGGTCTTGGTGGCCTGGGGCAGGACCCCGAAGTTTTTGGGGTTCTGGTAGTGCTTGAGGATGATCTCCCGGTAAAGCTCGTCAAGGACGCTCATGGATTCCCCCATTATAGCCAGGCCCGGTACCGGGTGTGGATGCGAAGGAGGGCTTCCACGAAGCGGTCCACCTCCTCGAAGGTGTTGTAGAGGTAGAAGCTCGCCCGGGCCGTGGCGGCCAGGCCCAGCTTCCGGTGCAGGGGTTGGGCGCAGTGGTGCCCTGCCCTTACCGCGATCCCCTCCTGGTCCAGGAAGGTGGCCAGGTCATGGGGGTGGAGGCGGCCTAAGGTGAAGGGGATGACTCCGCCCCGATCCTCCCCCTTGGGACCGTACACCTTGAGGTCCGGCACCTCCGCAAGGCGCTTTAGGGCATATTCCAAAAGGGCCCGGTCATGGGCATAGACCCGCTCCATGCCGATCTCCATCAGGTAGCTGGCCGCTTCTCCCAAGGCGATGGCCTCGGCGATGGGGGGAGTGCCGGCTTCAAAGCGTTGGGGAGGGGGAGCGTAGGTGGAGCGGTCCACGTGGACTTCCCGGATCATCTCCCCTCCTCCCAGGAAGGGCATCATCCCCTCCAGGACCTCGTACCGTCCAAAGAGCACCCCGGCCCCTGTGGGCCCCAGCATCTTGTGGCCGGAGAGGGCAAAGAAGTCGGCTCCCAGGGCTTTCACGTCCACGGGCAGGTGGGGGGCGCTTTGCGCCCCGTCCACCACCACCAGGGCCCCCACCTCCTTGGCCCTCCTGGCGATCTCCGCCACGGGGTTGATGGTGCCCAGGACGTTGGACATGTGGACCACGGAAACCACCTTGACCCTTTCCGTGAGGAGGGTGTCCAGGGCGGAAAGGTCCAACCGGCCCTCCTCGGTGAGGGGGATGGCCTTGATCCGGGCTCCCTTGAGCCCCGCCACCAGGTGCCAGGGCACAAGCCCTGCGTGGTGCTCCATTTCCGTGACCAGGATCTCGTCGCCCTCCTTAAGGTTCCTTAAGCCCCAGGCGTAGGCCACCAGGTTCAGGGCCTCGGTGGTGTTGCGCACGAAGATGATCTCCCTTTCCTCGGCGTTGAGGAAGCGGGCCATGCGGCGCCTTGCTTCCTCGTAGGCCTCGGTGGCCGCCACGGAGAGGCGGTAAGCCCCGCGGTGGACGTTGGCGTTGAGCTCCTTGTAGTAGCGGTCCAAAGCCTCCAGGACCCGCTTGGGCTTCTGGCTGGTGGCGGCGGAGTCCAGGTAGACCAGATCCGGCCGCCCCGCGATCAAGGGGAAGTCCTCCCTTAGGGTGGTAAAGTCCATGCCTCCAGTCTAGCCCTAGGCGTCCAGGTGTGCCCGCCTTAGGAGAAGGGCGTTGAAGGCCACCACCACGGTGGAGAGGCTCATGAAGAGGGCACCGAGGGCCGGAGGGAAGAGGAAGCCGAAAGGGTAGGCCGCGCCCGCGGCCAGGGGCAGGGCGATGGCGTTGTACCCTGTGGCCCAGAAGAGGTTTTGGAGCATCTTCCTCCGTGTGGCCTGGGCCAGGTGGAGGAGGCGGACCACGTCCAGGGGATCGCTCTTGACCAGCACCACATCGGCGGATTCCATGGCCACATGGGTTCCCGCCCCGATGGCTACCCCAAGGTCCGCTTCCAGGAGGGCAGGGGCATCGTTGATGCCGTCCCCCACGAAGGCGGTGGGGCCTTGGGACCTTAGCTCCCGCACGATGCGGGCCTTGTCCTGGGGCAGGACCCGGGCGTGGTAGAGGGCGATACCCAGTTCCCCAGCCAGGGTTTTCGCCACCGCCTCGGCGTCCCCTGTGACCATAACGGGGGTGAGGCCCAGGGCTTTGAGGCGTTGGATGGCCTCCCGGGCCGAAGGGCGCGGGCGGTCGCGAAGAGCGAAAAGGGCGAGGAGGCGGGTTTCATCCATGAGGACCACGGCGCTTTCCCCCCGGGCCTCTACTTCCCTCAGGGCCTGGGCGAGGTAGGGGGGGAGGGAAAGGCCCAGTTCCTCGGCCCACTCCGGCCGGCCCACCCGGTAAAGCTGCCCATCTAGATACCCCTCCACCCCTTTGCCCGGCACGGCCTGCACCCTGGTGGGGGAGGGAAGAAGGGCCTCGGGGCCCAGGTGGGCCTTGGCGTGCTCGCGGATGGCCTCGGCCAGGGGGTGTTCAGAGAAGGCCTCGAGGGCCGCGGCCAAGGCCAGGGCCTTCCCTTCCTCGAGGCCCTCCGCATACACCCCCCGCACCTCGAACCGCCCCTCGGTGAGGGTCCCGGTCTTGTCCAGGGCCACATACCTTAGGCCCGTGGCCCGCTCAAAGGCTTCCCGGTTTCGGATGAGGATTCCCCTTTGGGCGGCCATGGCCGTGGCGTTGACCACCACCAAGGGTATGGCCAGGCCCAAGGCGTGGGGGCAGGCGATGACCACCACGGTCACCGCCCGCTCCAGGGCGAAGGACAAGGATGCGTCGGCTAGAAGCCAAAGGAAGAAGGTTGCGCTTCCCCCCAGCACCGCCAGGTAGAAAAGCCACCCCGCCGCCCGGTCGCCCAGGTCCTGGAAGCGGCTCCGGGAAGCCTGGGCTTCCTCCACCAGGCGCATGATCTGCCCCAGGGTGGTGGAGGTTCCGGTGCGGGTCACCCGGACCTGGATGGCCCCCTCCCCGTTTAACGCCCCGGCCAGGACCTCGTCCCCCACCCCCTTGGCCACGGGCCGGGACTCCCCGGTGAGGAAGGCCTCGTTCATGCTGGTGGCCCCTTCCACCACCACGCCGTCCGCGGGCACCTGCTCCCCCGGGCGGATGAGGATGAGGTCCCCCTCCCGGAGGGCGGTGGTGGGTACATCCTCGACCCGGCCATCAACCAGGCGGTGGGCCGTCTGGGGCATCAGTTTGGCCAAGGCTTTTAAAGCCTCGCCCGCTCCCAGGATGGCCTTCATCTCCAGGAAGTGGCCGAGGAGCATCACATCCACCAGGGTGGCCAGCTCCCACCAGAAGGGCTTCCCCTCGGTCAGGGGAGCCAGTTCCACGGCCAGGCTGTAGATATAGGCCACGCTGATCCCCAGGGCCACCAGGGTCATCATCCCCGGCCGCCTGCCCCCAAGCTCCCGGAGGGCCCCCTGGAGGAAGACGCCGCCGCCGTAGAGGTAGATCAGGGTTCCCAGGGGGAGGGGGATCCAGGAGGCTCCCTCCCAGGGGGGAAGGCCGAGGAGGCCCCGCACCTCCTCGGAGGCGTAGAGGACCGGCAGGGTGAGGAGAAGACAAACCAGGAAGCGGTCCCGGAACATCTCCGGGGTGTGGCCCGCATGCCGGTCATGGGCCTGGGAGGGGGAGGCGGGGGGAGGATGGGGATGGGGGTGGGGATGCATTAGACCACCTCCAGCACCCCCATCATGCCCCGGTCCTCGTGCTCCACGATGTGGCAGTGGAAGACGGTCTTCCCGGGAAGGTTCCTAAGGGGAACCAGAAGGCGCACCACCTCCTTGGCCTTCAGGTTGACCACGTCCTTGAGGGCGCGGTAAGGAAGGGGCTTGCCGTTCACCGAGAGAACCTGGAAGGGGTGGGTGTGGAGGTGGAAGGGGTGGTCCATGTCCCCTTGGTTGTCCACCTCCCAGACCTCGAGGTCCCCCGCCCGTCCCTGGAAGTCCACCCTGAGGTGATCAAAGGTTCGGCCGTTGATGAAGAACTTCCCGGCCATCATGTCCTCCGTGAAGGTGATGCGCCGGGTCACCCTGGCCTGGTTGGGGTTGAGGGCGGGCAGTTTGGCCAGGGCCTTGGGCAGGGGGAGGGGTTTGGGGCGGGGCGGAGCCACCAGGGTGAGGAGGGTTTGCGGGCCGCTGGGGCTCGTTCCCATGGACATTCCTCCGTGGCCCATGTGCTCCATCCCGCCCATCATGTGGATCCCTCGGTCGTAGGGCAGGGCGAGGAGGCGGAAAGCCCCTTCCTTCTGGAAGCGCACCAGGACCTCTGCCCGTTCCCCGGGGGCCAGGAGGAGTTCGGGGACCTCATAGGGTTCCTCCAGGAAGCCCCCGTCGCTGGCGATGAGGTAAAGGGGATGCCCTTCCAACTGGAGCCGGTAGTAGCGGGCGTTGCTGGCGTTCAGGAGGCGGAGGCGCAAGGTGGCCTTGCTGGCCCGCAAGGTGGGGCGGGAAGCCCCGTTGACCAGAAGAAGGTTGCCCTCCTTGCCGTTGATCCAGTCCATGGGGGTGTGGGCGGCGGGACGGCCCGATGCGAGCTCCAGGTCCTTGAGCACCAAAAGGTGCTCCTCGGCTTCCCGGAGCTCGGGAATCCCGTCCACGGGGCTTTCCACCACGATGGCCCCCGCCAGTCCGGCGAAAAGCTGGGGGGCCACCCGCCCGTGCAGGTGGGGATGGTACCAGAAGGTGCCTGCCAGGTCCTGGGGAACGGTGAAGGCGTAGCTCCAGGTTTCCTTGGGGGGGATTTCCAGGAAGGGATCGTCCACCTTAGGGGAGATGGGAAGCCCGTGCCAGTGCAGGTTCGTGGGCTCGGGGAGCAGGTTTTCCAGCTCGAGGCGCACGGCATCCCCCGGGCGCACCCTGAGGGTAGGCCCTGGGAAGCTGCCCCCGTAGGTCCAAAGCCGCGCTTCCCGTCCCGCCAGGGAAAGGGGGGTGGGGGCAACCTTCAGCCGCACCTGAAGAAGGCCGTCCCGGCTTTTGAGCACCGGGGGCTCGGGAAAGGAGGCCTGTCCCCTGGCCAGGGGGGAGAGGAGGAGGCCTGCGGTGAGCTTTAAAAGGGTTCGGCGATCCGTGTTCATACCTCCAGAGGGTAGGGGAGGTTTGTAAAGGAAGTATAAAGGTCCCTTTTGAACCCTCTAGAGTTTGGCCAGGGCTTTTTCTAGCCGGCTTCTAGCCTCTTCCACCACGGGTTTCAGGGCCTCCTGCTTTTCCGGAGGGAGGACCTGGAACATGCCCTTGGGGTCTTGGAGGAGGATTTCCACGCCTTCTCCGCCTTCCCTGAGCACGGCGTTGCAGGGGAGGAGGAGGCCGATGTCGGGCTCGGCCTCGAGGGCCTTGGCGGCCAGGTTCGGGTTGCAGGCTCCCAGGATCAGGTAAGGGGGCCTTTCCAGGCCCAGGCGGGCCTTTAGGGTGGCGGCCACGTCGATCTCCGTGAGGATGCCGAAGCCTTCCTCCTTCAAGGCGGCTTCCAGGCGGGCACGGGCCTCGGCCAGGCTGGTTTTCAGGGTTTTCCTTAAGTCCGTCATGGTACCCTCCCTACCTAAAGTGTAGCGGAACCTGAGAGAAAAGACCTTTAGTGAAAGTCGTATTGAGGAGTTTTGAGGGGTATAGGAAAGGCCCTGGGCCCTGCCCGGGGTAGCTGCCCCGGGCATGGGCCCTACCGGGGTCACTCTCCCAGGAAGAAGCCATGCCAAGTGTGGACCCAGACCTCCCCCGTGTAGGCGTTCACGGAAAGCATGCCCTCCACCTCCTTGCGCCCGAAGTCAAAGGTGTAGTACCCCGGGAAAGCCCCGGCTTCCATCACCTGGGCACCCGGGAGGTAACCTTTCAGGAAGGTCTCGGCCAGCTTCCTGGCTTCCGTCAAGGGGAAGCGGACAGGGGTCTGCACGGGCCCGCCCATCATGCCGTAACGGGTGTTCCACATCATGTTGGGGCCAGGTTCCGGGGAAACCACCCCCGTGTAGCGATCGGCGATGAGCTCAAAAAGCCCCTGTCCCTTCTCGTCCACCACCTGGGCGTAGTAGTTTTGGCTGAAGGCCATGAAGTCCTTAAGGCGTGCCCCCGGGTAGATGCGCTTGGCGTAGGCTTCCATCCGCGCTTTAGCTTCTTTCTGGGGAATGGGCTGGGCCTCCGGAGGGTAGACCGCCATCATGCCCATCATCCCGTAGCCGCCCATCATGCCGTAGCCCATCATCCCCGGGCCATACTGCGGGCCGTAGCCCATCATTCCCGGACCAAAACCCCCCATCATGCCTTGGGTGAGGGCGAGGCCTAAAAGCATAAGGGCCAGAACTCCTAAAGCCAAACCGTAGCGTTTCATGCTTCACCTCCCTTTTCCAGTTCCTTCCGCAACCTTCTGTAGGTTTCCTCGTCCAGCTCGCCCCTGGCGTACCGGAGGCGCAGGGCCTCCAGGGCCGCATCCTTTCTCGGCTCCCCGCTTCCCCGTTCCCAAGCCCGAAGGCCCAGGTACAGGAGAAGCCCCAAGAGGGCCAGCACCAGGAGCATGTTGAGAAGCCCGAAGAACCACCCGAAACCCATGCTGCCCCAACCCATCATGCCCACGGTTCACCTCCACCTATACCCTAGCCCGGTACTGTTAAGCTGGCGTAAAGGGCCTTTACCGGCACTTAACGTTCGTCCCTTAAGCTGATGGGTATGCGAAGAGAGCTCCTGGCGCTTGGTCTCGCTGTCCTGGGCCTGGTGGGGTTGGCCTTGGGAAGCGGGTTACTGGAGGAGGTTTCCCGAAGCCTTTACCGAACGGCCAACACCCTGTACGCTCTCCTGGCCCCCTGGGTGGATGGCCTGAGGCGGGAGGTGGGGGTCCCTTGGCTTTCCGCTTTCCTGCTTGGGGTCTTGGCGGCCTTTGCTCCCTGCCAGATCACCACCGGGGCCAGCGCCCTGGCCTATCTGGCTCCTTCCGCCCTCGAGGGAAGGGTCTGGCCCAGGTTTCTGGCCTTTCTCCTGGGGAAGGCCTTCACCTACCTGGTGCTCGCCGGGGTGGTTCTCTTCGTTTTGGGCGGGACCCTGGACAACCCCGGGGCCATCTTCCGCCCGGTGCGGCTGGCCCTTGGGCCCTTTATGGTCTTGGTGGGCCTGGGCCTTTTGGGGGTGGTGCGCTGGCCCCTGGCCTGGGCGGCGCCGGAGAGCTGGGTGGCCCGGGTGGGGGCGTGGGGTGGGCTTGTTGGGCCCTTGGCTTTGGGCGGGGTTTACGGCTTGGCCTTCTGCCCTACCCTCTTCTGGCTTTTCTTCGGGCTTCTCCTTCCCCTAGCCCTGGCCTCTCCCTTTGGGCTTCTCTTTCCCCTTCTCTTCGCCCTGGGGACGGGCTTTCCCCTGGGTTTCCTGCTCCTCCTTTTCGCCCGCATGGGCCGGGGCCAGGCCCTCAAGGGAATGCGCCTCGTGGGAAGCCGTCTTCTAAGGGGTGCAGGGGCGGTCTTCGTGGCCCTGGGGATGTTGGACACGGTGCTTTACTGGAACCTCTAGCATGGGAGGCAAGGGCATGAAGAGGGGCTTAAGGGCTCGGTTTTTCGCCGCCCTCCTTCCCGCCCTTTCCCGGGGGCACGTGGGCTTGAGCGAACCCTGGCGGAAGAAACTCCTGGGAAGCCTGGCGGGGAAGGTTTTGGAGATCGGCCCGGGGACAGGGGTTAACCTGGCCTATCTGCCGGATGGCGTCCACTGGATTGGCCTCGAGCCCAATCCCTACCTCCACCCCCACCTTAAGCGGGCCCTGAGCCTGAGGGGGCTTTCCGGCGAGGTTCTTTTAGGCCAGGCGGAGGCCATCCCCCTGCCGGAGGAAAGCGTGGAGGCCGTGGTGGCCACCTTGGTCCTTTGCTCGGTGGCGGATCCTAGGGCGACCTTGGCGGAGATCCTCAGGGTGTTGAAGCCCGGGGGGCGTTTGGTTTTTTTGGAACACGTGGCCGCTCCCCCGGGCTCTTCCCTGCGTCGATTCCAGGACCTCCTTTGCCCCTTATGGGGGTTTTTGGGGGACGGCTGCCATCCCAACCGGGAAACCCTAGCCCTTATTCGGGAAGCCGGGTTTGCCCGGGTGGAGGCGGAGGCCTTCGAACTGCCCCTTCCCCTGGTGGCCCCTCATGTGGCCGGGGTGGCCTGGAAGGGATAGCCCTCAGCGCCCCTGCCAGAGGGTGCCCCTTTCGTCCACCCAGGCCAGCCAACCCTCCTCCTGGGGATGGGCGGTGAGGGCCAACACCGCTCCCTGCCAGATCCTGCGCCACCCCGCTTCCGTCCGCTGCCAGAGGCCGAGCTTTCCTCCCAGGTACAGGGTGCCCGAAGGGGAGAGGGCCAGGGGTCCCGGGGCGGGGTCAGGGGAGGGAATGGGGCGGAAGCTTTCGCCCCCATCCTCGCTCAGGAAGAGCCCCCTTTCCATCAGGGAAGCCCAGAGGCGGCCCTTTTGGTCCACCAGGAAGAAGGCCATCCCCGCTTTGGGCAGGCCCCGGGCGGGAAGCTTTGCCCAGGTCTGCCCGCCGTCCCGGCTGCGGAAGTAGCCGTAGGTGGCCTCGAGGGTGTAGTGGACCTCAGGCTTCCTGGGATCGATGGCATAGGCGTGGAGGTCCAGGGCGGGAAGGCCCTTGGGCCTTAGGTCGCGGAAGCGCTTGAGATCCCGGCTTTCCGCAAGGATCCAGTGCCCGGCCGCGATAAGGCGCTTGCCATCCCAGGCCAGGTTCATGGCGTCCCAGTCCCGCCGCCGCACCAGGTCCTGGGGGGTGCTGTTTTTCCAGGCAACGATGCCGTCGTGGTGGCCCAGGAGCAAGGCTCCCGAGGGGTGCCACAAAAGGGCGTGAACGTCCCGCGTGGGCACCGGACCCAAGGGAGTTTGGGCCAGGGCGAGGCCGAGGAAGAGGGTAAAAAAGGTGAAAGGGCGCATGGCGTTCTACCGTGAGGCGAGGCGGAAGCCGGTAAGGCAGGTGGGGCTTTGGCTGAAGGTGGCTACGGAGCCGGTGGCCGCCAGGTTCCCCCAGCGGATCTCCAGGGTGTAGCGGCGGTTGCGGGGCAACCAGAGCTCAAAGAACCCGTCCTTCCCCGTTTTGACCTGGGTCTTGAGCACCTCCTTTTCCCCCTCCAGCACCCGAACCTCAAAGACCTCCTCCTGGAGCTCCCCCGTGCAGCTGGAGAAGTAGTGGACCTGGCAGGGATGGGTACGGCTCACGTAAGGGGCGATCGCCAGGAGGAAGCGGTCCTTGAGGGCCACCTGGGCTTTGCGGCCGTCCGGGAACTCGAAGAAGAAGGCCTCGGGAGTCACGTAGCTCACCACCCTTTGCCCTTCCTCCCGCCACCGCTTGGCCAGGGCCAGGGCCTCTTCGGGCTTCAGGCCTTTGAGGGCCTCGGGGGAGGGAGTCTGGGCCAGGCCTAAAGCCACGCCTAGGACAAGCGCCAGAAGCTTCTTCATGGTTCCCACCCTAAGCCTTTCCCATTAAGCCTGTGTAAAGGGGCAGGGTGAAGCGGAAAACGCTTCCCCGGCCCAGCTGGCTTTCCACCCAGATCCTTCCCCCCATGGCTTCTACCAGGCTCTTAGCGATGGTGAGGCCCACTCCGGTTCCCCCGTCCTGACGGCTGCGGGAGGGGTCTATGCGGTAGAAGCGCTCAAAGATGCGGGGAAGGTGTTCCTCGGGGATGCCGGGCCCTGTATCCTCCACGCTGAAGACCACTGCCTGGCCTGCCCTTTCCACTCCAAGGGTTACCCTTCCTCCCTCTGGGGTGTGGCGGAGGGCGTTGGAAAGCAGGTTGGCGAGCACCTGGAGGGTCCGTTCCGCATCGGCCCAGACCCGGGGGAGAAAGGAGGGAGCCGCCACCTCCAGGGCCACGCCCTTGGCCTGGAAGGCGGGGCGGAAGCGTTCCGCCGCCTGTTCCAGGAGGCCTTTGGGGTCCAGGGGCTCGGGGTGAAGCTCCACGGCCCCCGATTCCACCTGGGAAACCAGGGAGAGATCCCGGATCAGCCGGCTCATGGCCCGCACTTCCTGCTGGATCCTTTCCGCTGCCTTTTCGGGCTCCATGACCCCGTCCGCCAGGGCCTCGGCGTAGGCTTGCAGGGCGGACAGGGGAGTCCTAAGCTCGTGGGCCACGGTGCCGATGAGCTCCACCCGGCTTTGTTCCACCCGTTCCAGAGCCTCGGCCAGGCGGTTGAAGTGAAGGGCCACCTCGCCGAGCTCGTCCCGTTCCAGGGGGGGAAGGCGAACCCGGTACTCCCCTTGGGCCATGCGGCGGCTTCCCTCGGCCAGAAGCCTGGCGGTGCGGGAGAAGCGCAGGCTGGCGAAGGAGGCGGAGAGGGCGGCCCCGGCCACGGACAAGGGGAGGGCGGCAAGGAGGGCGGTGGTGAGGGTGGAGCGGAGGCCTTCCTCGAGGTCCCGCCTTAAGGCCTCGCCCATCATGAGCCCGCCCATCATGGATAGGGCGTGGTACATGCGCTCCACATGCCCCCGGTAGAAGGAGGGGGCCAGGGTCTCCGCCAGGAGGAAGAAGAGGAACAGGGCCAGGAGGGCCACCAGAAGGTGGCTGAGGAAGAGCTTAGCGAAGAGGCGCATCGGTTTCCCGGAAGCGGTACCCCACTCCCCGTACCGTTTCAATGAACCGGGGGTTTTCCGGATCGTCCATGAGCTTTTTTCTCAAAGCAGCGATGTGCACGTCCACCACCCGGTCTATGCCCGGGAAGTCCGGTCCCCACACCTTTTCCAAGAGCCTTTCCCGGGTAAAGACCATGCCCGGGTGCTGGGCCAGGGTGAGGAGGAGGTCAAACTCCAGCTGGGAAAGGGGAAGGGGCTTGCCCTCCAGGTAGGCCTGCCGTTCCTTGGGAAGAAGGCGCAAGGGGCCATAGCAGAGCTCCTCCTTGAGGCCGGCCCGCCTTAGGAGGGCCTTGACCCGGGCCACCACCTCCTTGGGGCTGAAGGGCTTGACCACGTAGTCGTCGGCCCCTAGCTCCAGCCCCTTAACCCTTTCCTCCTCCTCCCCCCTGGCGGTCAGCATGAGGATGGGAAGCTCGGGCCTTTCCCGGCGCACCTCCTCCAGGACCTTGAAGCCGTCCAGCTTGGGCAGCATGAGGTCCAGGATGACGAGATCGGCCCGGGGAAAAAGCTCCAGGGCCTTTTCCCCATCCTGTGCCTCCAGCACCTCAAACCCAGCCCCCCTCAGGTAGGCCCCTAGGACCTCGAGGAGGGCCGGGTCGTCGTCCACCAGGAGAACCCTCATGCGAGCTCACGCTTCATGCGCTCAAAGGTTTCCTTGTCGATCTCCCCCCGGGCGTACCGCTCCTTGAGGATCTCTAGGGCCCGGTCCCGGCGTTCCGGCACCAGGCTCCGAACCAGCCAATAGACGAAGAGGCCCAGGAGGACGAACCAGAGAAGCCCGAAGAGGGGCCCCCACCAACCCATGTACCCCCAGTTGCCGCACCACCACATACCCATCACCTCCGGTTTCACCTTAGCCGGGGCCGGTTAAGCCCCGGTTAAGCTCTTCGGTTGGAATCCCCTCAGCCTCAAGGAGTTGGTGAGCACGAAGAGGCTGGAGAGGCTCATGGCCCCGGCCGCCAGCATGGGGTTCAGAAGAAGCCCGGTGAAGGGGTAAAGAGCCCCGGCCGCCACCGGAATGAGGAGGATGTTGTAGGCATAAGCCCAGAAGAAGTTGAGGTAAATGGTCCTTAGGGTGCGCCGGGATAGGAGGATGGCGTGCACCAACCCTTCCAGGCTTGGCGAAAGCAGGATCACATCCCCGGCCTCCACCGCGATGTCCGTGCCCGTGGCCAGGGCGATGCCCGCATCGGCCTGGGCCAAGGCGGCGGCGTCGTTGATGCCGTCCCCCACGAAGATCACCTTCCGCCCCTGGGTCTGGAGGTGCCGTATGGCCTCCACCTTACCCTCAGGGCGCACCCCGGCCAGCACCTCCTCTATGCCCAAGGCCTCGGCCACCCGCCTGGCCGGGACGGGATGGTCCCCGGTGAGGAGGACGGGCTTGAGGCCCAGGGCCTTTAAAGCGGCCACCACCCTTCGCGCCTCGGGCTTGGGGGGGTCAAAGACCCCGAAGGCGGCCAAAAGCCTCTCCCCATCCGCCAGGTAAAGGGGAGTGTAGCCCTTTTGGGAAAGCTCCTGGGCCTCCTGGGGAAGGGCCACCTTGAGCCGCTCCATGAGGGCTGGACCCCCCAGGTAAAGCCTTCTTCCCTCCACCACTCCCTCGATGCCCTCCCCGGGCAGGGCCCGCACCCCTTCGGCCTCGGGCAGGTTGAGATCCTTGGCTGCCTCCAGAACCGCCTTGGCGATGGGGTGTTCGCTTCCCCGCTCCAAGGCGGCGGCGAGGCGCAAGGCCTCCTCAGGGCTTAGGGCGAACCCCAGGCGTTCCGTGAGGGTGGGCTTCCCTTGGGTCAGGGTCCCGGTTTTGTCCAGCACCACGGTATCCGCCCGGGCAAGGCCTTCGATGGCCTGGCCCTTGCGGAAAAGGAGGCCCATTCCCGCCGCCCTGCCCGTGGCCACGGCGATGGCCGCTGGGGTGGCGAGGCCCATGGCGCAGGGGCAGGCGATAAGGAGCACGGAAAGAAGGGCCACGAAGGCGTAGGAGAGGCCGGGCCCCAAAAGAAGCCAGAGGGCGAAGGTGATAAGGCCGATGAGGAGCACGATGGGCACGAAGACGCTGGCGATGCGGTCCGCCACCTCCTGGACCCGGGGCTTGTAGGCCTGGGCTTCCTCCACCAGGCGGGCCATCTGGGCCAGGACCGTGGCCTCCCCCACCCGGCTTACCCGGATGAGGAGGGGACCTTCCCCGTTCACCGTTCCCCCCACCACCTCATCCCCGGGCTTCTTGGCCTTGGGGATGGGCTCCCCGGTGAGCATGGCCTCGTCCACATGGCTGAACCCCTCCACCACCACCCCATCTGCGGGGATGCGCTCCCCGGGAAGCACCCGCACCAGATCCCCGGGGATGAGGGCCTCGGCGGGGATTTCCCTTTCCTCCCCTTCCTGAACCACCCGGGCGGTTTTGGGCCTCAAGGCCAGGAGCTTGCGGATGGCCTCCGAGGCCTTCCCCTTGGCCTTTTCCTCCAGGTGCTTGCCCAAAAGGATCAGGGCCAGGATCACCGCCCCCGCCTCGAGGTAGAGATGGCGGGCCTCCTCCGGGAAAAGGGTGGGAAAGAGCAGGACCAGAAAGGAGTAGAGGTAGGCGCTTCCTGCCCCCAGGGCCACCAGGGTGCTCATGCCCAGGGAACGGTGCCGGATCTCCGCCAGGGCCTGGCGGAAGAAGCGCCGGCCGGCGTAGAGGACGGGGAGGGCGGTGAGGGCTTGGAAAAGAGGAGGGAGGTGGGGAAGGGGAAGGAGCAGGGGCCCCATGGCTAGGAGAAGGGTGAGGAAGGCAAAGGGCAAGGCGATGAGGAGATCCAAGGGGTAAGCGGGGGCCGGTTTTTCCTCCTGGGTTACCTCTAGGGGCTCGTACCCTGCATCCCGGATGGCCTGGCGCAGGCGGGGAAGGGTCACGGTGTCCGGGAGGTACTCCACAAAGGCCTTCTCCGTGGCCAGGTTCACGTGGGCGGAAAGCACCCCGGGTAGCTTCTTCAAGGCCCTTTCCACCCGGGCCACGCAGGCGGCGCAGGTCATGCCCCGGATGGGGATCTCCACCCGGGCCACCACTGGCTCGTAGCCGGCCTCCTCCACCTGCTTCAGGACCTCCTTGAGGTCTATCCCTTCCTGAAGGCGCAAAAAGGCTTCCTCGGTGGTGAGGTTGACCCGGGCCTCCTCCACCCCGGGGGCGCGCTTGAGCGCCCTTTCCACCCGCGCCACGCACGAGGCACAGGTCATGCCCTTTACCCCTACCTTCACTTCCAGTGCCATAGCCTCATACCCCCTGGCGGAAACCCTTTGCTTTCCACGGGCTGGTGTGTCCTTGGGCCTCTATCCCACCCTGGACCGGGTGGGATCAACGGTACTTGAGGGCCTCCATCAGTTCCTCCACGATTTCCTCCACGTCCCCCCGCTCGTGGGCGGTGGCCACGTGGTCCCTGAGGTGGGCCCTTAGGACCATCTCCCCCACCCGGTCCAGGGCACCCTCCACCGCCTTGAGTTGCTTCAGCACGTCCACGCAGTAGACGTGGGGATCCTCCAGCATGCGCAGGATGCCCTCGAGGTGGCCCTTGGCGGAGAGGAGGCGCCTTTTGGCCTCTTCCCGCACCTTGGGGTCCAGGTGGAGGGGGTGGCGGGGCACAGGGCCTCCTTAGCCCGCCAGGACAGCCCGGTACCCTTCCTCTTCCACCGCCCGGATCAGGGCCTCGGGGTCCGCCTTGCCCTCCACCAGGGCCTCGGCCCGTTCCAGGCTCACCTCGGCCTTCTCCACCCCAGGCACCTTCATGAGGGCCTTCTTGACCGCCATCACGCAGTGGTTGCAGGTCATGCCTTCTACCTTGAGCTTCAGCATCCTCGCACCTCCCCCCACCCCAGGTGGGGTGGGTACTCTCACCCTAGCGCTTCTTCCACCTACCGTCAAGGACAAAGGCCCCAAGGAAGACTTGGGGCCTTGCGGACGGGATGAGCGTTTAGAGGTCCAGGAGGATGGTATCCCCCTCCAGCTTGGCGGGGAAGACCTTGACGGGCCTGGGGGCGGGAAGGGTCTGCCGGCCTGTTTTCAGATCGAAGCGGGCCCCGTGCCGGGGGCAGACGATCTGGCCGTCTTCCACATCCCCCTCGTGGAGGGGGCCGTCGTCGTGGGTGCAGATGTCCTCCAGGGCGAAGACCTCCTCCCCGGTGTAGAGGAGGAGGATGGGCTTCCGGTGCTCGGGCCTTTTGACCACCAGCCTGCCGTTTTCCAGATCGCCCAGCTTGGCCACCGGGGTCCACATGGCCTTCAGATTCTAACCTTTTCCTCGATCACCGCCTCGAGGTGAGCCCTTAAGGCCTTGAGGGGAATGCGGTTAAGAACGTCCGCCAGGTGGGCCTTGACCAAGAGCTCCTGGGCAAGGCTACGGGGCAGGCCCCGGGACTGCAGGTAGAAGAGTTGCATCTCGTCCACAGGGGCGGTGGTGCTGCCGTGGGTGCAACGCACGTCGTTGGCCCCGATCTCCAGCTGGGGGATGGAGTCCACCCGGGCGGTGGGGGAGAGGATGAGGTTGCGGTTGGCCTGGTAGGCGTCGGTCTTCTGGGCTCCCCGCTCCAGCTTGATGAGGCCGGAAAAGACCGCCCGGGCCTCGTCCTTCACCGCCCCCTTGTAGAGGAGGTCGCTTCGGGTGTGGTGCTCCACGTGGTGCTGCAGGGTGTAGTGGTCGAAGTGTTGGAGGCCGTGGCCGAAGTAAAGCCCCAGCATCTCGCTTTCCGCTCCTGGGCCCAATAGCTCCGAGGCCACCTCGCTCCTGGCGTAGCGCCCGCCCAGGTTCACCACCAGGTCGTTTAAGGCGGCATCCCGCTCCAGCAGGGCCCTTTGCCGGTGGAAGTGCCAGACCCCGTCGCCCAGGGTTTGCACGTGGGCGTGGCGCAGCCGGGCTCCAGGCCTCAAGACCATCTCCGTGGCGGAGAGGTGCAGGGTGGGGGGGAGGTCCAAGGAGAGGTACTCCTCGATGTAGGCGGCCTTGGCGTTGTCCTCCAGGAAGATGAGGCTCCGGCCCGCCGAGGCCTTGCCCCCTTCCAGCACCTTGAAGACCCCGAGGGGCTTTTCCACCTCGAGCCCCGCGGGCACGTAGAGGAAGGCCCCGTGGGTGAAGAAGGCGGAGTTTTCCGCGGCGAACTTGTCCTCCACGTAGACCCCCCGGAAGAGGGTAGCCTCCACCTTACCGGGGTGGGTCTTCAAGGCCTCGGCCAGGCTAGTGAAGACCAGGCCCTTGGCGGAAAGCTCCTCCGGCACCTCGGCGTAAACCAAATCCGGGCCCACGAAGACCAGAAAGCCCGAAACATCGGTCTTCTCCAGGCGGCGCTTCACCAGTTCGGGAAGCCCGTCCCGGGAAAGCCTGCGCCCCTTGGGGGTTTCCACCTCTTGTTCCAAGGGGGCTTCGGAGAGATCCGTGTAGCGCCAGGCCTCGTCCTTCTTGCTGGGGTAGGGGAGGCGGGCGAAGGCCTCGAGGGCCTTTAGCCTTTTCTCCAGCACCCAGCCCGGCTCCTTTAGGGCCCGGGAGATGGCTTCCACCTGCGTTTTGTCCAGTACCTGCATGAATCCTCCTAGCGCAAAGGTTAAGACCCTTGACGGAAGCCCTTAGCCTACGGAGCCCTCCATCTCCAGCTCGATGAGCCGGTTCAGCTCCACCGCGTATTCCAGCGGCAGCTCCTTGGCGATGGGCTCGATGAAGCCCCGCACGATGAGGGCTGCGGCCTCATCCTCCTTGAGGCCCCGGGTCTGCAGGTAGAAGATCTGCTCGTCGTTGATCTTGGACACCGTGGCCTCGTGGCCCACGTGGGCGGTGTCCTCCTCGATCTCGATGTAGGGGTAGGTGTCGGTGCGGCTCTCCGGGTCGATGAGAAGGGCGTCGCACTCCACATTGGCCTTGGCACCCCTAGCCCCTTCCAGCACCTTCACCAGGCCCCGGTAGCTGGCCCGGCCCTCCCCCTTGGAGATGCTCTTGGAGACGATGGTGCCCGAGGTGTGGGGGGCTGCCAGGATGATCTTGGCCCCGGTGTCCTGGTGCTGGCCGGTCTTGGCAAAGGCGATGGAGAGGATTTCCGTGCGGGCCCCGGGCTCCAGGAGGTAGCTGGAGGGGTACTTCATGGTGACCTTGGAGCCCAGGTTGCCGTCCAGCCACTCGTGGAAGGCATCCCCGTAGACCAGGGCCCGTTGGGTCACCAGGTTGTACATGTTGGTGGACCAGTTCTGGATGGTGGTGTAGCGGCTCCTGGCCCCCCGCTTCACCACGATCTCGATGACCCCGGTGTGGAGGCTTTCCGTGGAGTACATGGGGGCGGTGCAGCCCTCGATGTAATGCACCTCGGCCCCCTCGTCCACGATGATCAGGGTCCGCTCAAACTGGCCGAACTCGGGGGTGTTGACCCGGAAGTAGGCCTGCAGGGGAAGCTCCACCTTTACCCCGGGGGGAATGTAGACGAAGGAGCCCCCGGACCAGGCGGCGGAGTTCAGGGCGGCGAACTTGTTGTCCTCCGGGGGGACCACCTTGGCGAAGTACTCCTTGAAGAGGTCCTCGTACTTCTTCATCCCCTCCTCGATGGCCACGAAGATGACCCCCTGCCGCTCCAGCTCCTCCCTGACCCGGTGGTAGACCATCTCCGAGTCGTACTGGGCTCCCACCCCGGCGAGCACCTTGCGCTCGGCCTCGGGGATGCCCAGGCGCTCGTAGGTCCGGCGGATCTCCTCCGGGATCTCCTCCCAGCTCTTGGCGTCCCTCACCTCTGCGGGCTTCACGTAGTAGACCAGGTTGTCCAGGTCCAGGCCCGAGAGGTCCGGGCCCCAGGTGGGCATGGGCTTTTTCTGGAAGATTTCCAAAGCCCGCAGGCGGAACTTCAGCATCCACTCGGGCTCCCCCTTGTGGTAGCTGATGGCCTCGATCACCCTCCGGGTGAGGCCCCGCTCGGCCACGAAGACCGGCTTGACCTCGTCCACGAAGTGGTATTTGTACTCTTCGCCCAGCGCCCTAAGATCTACCTCGCTCATGCTCCCTCCTTCACCCTTTCCCGGAGCCACTCGTAGCCCTTAGCCTCCAGCTCCAGGGCCAGCTCGGGGCCGCCCTCCGCCACGATGCGCCCGTCCATCATCACGTGCACCCGGTCAGGGACGATGTAGTTCAGTAGGCGCTGGTAGTGGGTGATGACCAGGGCGCCGAAGCTGGGCCCCCGCATGGCGTTCACTCCCCGGGCCACCACCTTTAGGGCGTCGATGTCCAGCCCGGAGTCGGTCTCGTCCAAGACGGCGTAGGTGGGTTCCAGGACCAAAAGCTGCAGGATCTCGTTCCGCTTCTTCTCCCCGCCGGAAAAGCCCTCGTTGAGGTAGCGGGAGAGGTAGCCCTCGTCCCAGTCCAGAAGCTCCAGGGCCCGCTTCACCTTGGCCCAGAACTCCGCCACCCCCACCTCCCGGCCCAGTTTGGCCTGCAGGGCCAGGCGCAGGAAGTTGGCGATGGTGACCCCCGGCACCTCCACGGGGTACTGGAAAGCCAGGAAGAGGCCCTTCCTCGCCCGCTCGTCCGGGGATAGATCCAGGATGCTTTCCCCGTCCAAAAGGATATCCCCCCGTTCCACCGTGTACTCGGGGTCCCCGGCCAGGATCTTGCCCAGGGTGCTCTTCCCGGCCCCGTTGGGGCCCATGAGGGCGTGCACCTGGCCCTTGGGAACCACCAGGTTCACGCCCTTTAGGATGGTCTCGCCGTCAATGGAAGCCCAGAGGTCGCGGATTTCCAGCTGGTTCATCGTTCTGCCTCCTGATGCCGGGTCGGGTTCTTACTGCGACCCATTCGCAGTAAGAGTATAACCCCTCCACCCCCTAAAGTATAGTGATTTAGTCGGGATTTGCCAGGTAGAAGCCCAGGGCCTCAGGAAGGGCCAGAGGGGTGGGAGGAAGGCGCCTTTGGAGCTCGGGGCAGAAGCGGCCCAAAGCCCGGCCCAGCTGGAAGCGGAAGGGTTCGGGGAGAAGGCTTTTCCTCACCTCTGAAAGCTTTTGCCAGGCGGCCTCCTTCTCTCCCAGGCCTAGAAGAGCCAGCACCTCCACCGCCCGGGCTTGGACTAAAAGGCCAGGGTCTTCCAGGGGAGGCAGGGCCACCACCTGGGCCAGGGCCTCCCCCAGGTTGCCCTCGCGGACCAGGGCCTCGGCGTAACTCAGGCGGGCCTGGGCCCTGAGGTAGGGGTTTTCCACATCCAAAAGGGGTTTTAGAAGGACCTTCCCCTCGGCGGGGGGAAGAAGGAGGGCCAGGAGGCTTGCGGTGTCCAGCCGCAAGGCGGTGTAGCGATCCGTGGCTTCCCAGGGGATTTGCTCCAGAAGGTCCTCGAGGAGGCGCTGAGCCGTGGGGGCGTGGAGCCCTCCCAGGAAGGGGGCCCGGTAGGGCTGCCCTGCCTCCAAAAGCAGGTAGGTGGCTCCCAGGCGGAAGAGGGTGCGCAGATGGCGGTAGCGGGCTTCCTTGGGCCTCTCCTCCGTGGTGCGGAAGTAGGCCTCGGCGGGGACCAAAAGGCTTAGGGCGGCAAAGGGGCGGCCGCGGGCCGCCTCGAGGATCCCGGCCTCGCTTTTCACCCGGGCCCGGGTAAAGGGGTCCTCTGCTTCGGCCAGGGCCTTCTCCATGGCTTTTCCTGCTTCCTCGTACAGGCCTAGGCGCCGGAGGAGGGTGGCGTAGCGGGCCCGCACCCGGGCCACCTCGTCCTTGGGGGCTCCTGCTTCCTCCAGGGCCTTTAGGCCCTCCTCCATGCGGAGCTTGGCCTCCAGGCTTCCTAAGCGCATGAGGAGGTCCCCCATCTGGTAGCGGGCCCTCCCCAGGAGGAGGGGGTCATGGCCCACCCGGGAGAGGGCCTCCAGGGCCTCCTGGTAGCGGCCTAGGTCCTTGGCCACCAGGCCCCGCCACAGGTATACCCGGTCTTGCAGGAAGGGGGCCACGGGAAGCCCTTGCGCCTCCTCCACAAAGTGGGCTGCCTTCTCGTAATCCCCTTTCCAGCGCTCCACCGCCGCCATGACCAAAAGCCCCTCCGCCTGGGCGGTATCGTCCAGGAGCTTGAGGTCCTCCTTGGGGGGCAGAAGCTCCTCCGCCTCCTTGTAAAGGGCGGCGTCCGCCTTGGCCTCCGCCGCCTTGATGCGGGCCCAGGTGCGCAAGGAGGGGTTTTGGGCTTCCGAGAGCACCCTGAGGGCTTCCTCCGCCTCGGGGTGGGCGTACTGGCCCAAGACGGCCCGGTAGCGCACCACCACCGCGGCCAGGGCCTCGAGGTCCTCCCGGGGCCAGGCCTGGGCTTCCTGCCAAAGCCCGGGAAGGAGGGCCAGCCGGGCGGGATCCTCCTGGAGAAGATCCAGCAGTATCTGGGTTTCCCCCGCCTTGTAGGCGTGGTGGAGCTTGCGGAAGAGGTTTTCCTTGGGGAAGAAGGAGAGGGCCAGGCGGTGGAGTTCCCTGGGGGCTTCCTGGGGAAGGAGGCTTCTTAGGGCGGGGCGCACCAAGCCTTCCCCCACCCAGTCCAAAAGAGCCCTCTCCGCCTGGGAAAGGCGTTCCAGAGGCTTGCCCAGGGCTTTTTCTAAAAGCTCTGCGGGAAACGCGGGATCGGCCTCGGGGCTGAAGGCGGAAAGGGCCAGGAGCAGGGGCTTTAGGGCCGGGTCGTCCTGGAGGGGGGTCTTGGGGTCGTGCTTGGCGGCCTCGAGAAGGACCAGGCGGGAAAGCTCGCCGAAGTTGCGCCCCGCCTGGTTCACCAGGGCCTCCAGCCTCTCCGGGGGCAGATGGGGAAGCCGTTCCCGCACGAAGCGCCTGGCCTCCTCCCGGCTCGGAGGGGAAAGGGGCTGATGGGGCAGGGTAGGGGGTGGCTCGCTTAGGGCCGCCACGTAGGGGATGGTCAGAGCTTTTAGGAAAGGTTCCAGCCAGATGGCGAGCTTTCGTTGGGTGCCGTCTGGGCCCCGCAGGGGGAGGCCTTCCAGGGTTCCCTCCGCCTCAGCCCTGAGGAGGAGGGGGCGGCCTTCCCGGTTCAGGCCCCGGGCCAAAAGGGCCAGCACTTCCTGTTCCAAGGCTCCCTGCAGGATGTAGGGCTGGGTGGGGGAGAGCTGGGCCAAAA
Source organism: Thermus antranikianii DSM 12462 (assembly GCF_000423905.1). Classification (NCBI taxonomy): domain Bacteria; kingdom Thermotogati; phylum Deinococcota; class Deinococci; order Thermales; family Thermaceae; genus Thermus; species Thermus antranikianii. The sequence goes on from NZ_AUIW01000009.1 coordinate 25,883, forward strand.
GGGCCCGCACCTCCTCCCCTATTCCCAGGCCCTCGGCTAAGGGGACCAAAGCCTGGGCCAGCTCCCCCCCCAGGTTGAGGAGGAAGGGTTCCTTGCCCGGCAAAGCGGAAAGGGCACGGTTCAAGGCGGCTAGGAGGACTCCCTTGCCCGTGGCCGGCCCCCCCACCACCACCATCTGGGGCTTCCCCCCGGCTTCCAGCTCCTTCAGAAAGCGTCGGAAGATGCGGCGCTTGTCCCGGCCCAGGGTCTTGCGGGCGCTTTCCAGGAAAAGCTCCGCCGGGGGAGGGGGGGGTGGGAGGCCCGCCTCCTGGTACAGGTCGGCGATGACCCCGTAAAGCCTTTCCTTCTCCTCGGGGCTTCCCAGGTCCTTGTAGAGGATGTTGCGCACGGTCCCCGCCTTCCCGCCCCGCTCGGCCATGAGGGCCTCGAGCCACCTTAAGGAGCCCCGCTTGCCCCGATGGTCCCGGCCCTTAAGGTGGGGACGGAGGTCTTCCAGGTAGCGCAGCCAGGGTGTATTGGCCTCTGGCATGGTGATTACACTATATCAGCTTTGGTGTGCCTTCGGTCTACCACAGAAAAGGAGTCTGCCGCCCCCGGGTTTGGAGGGCGGCGGTCAGCGGACTTTCTGCCGAGCCTAGCGCACGGGTTCGTTGAACTGGGCCTCCTCGGTGGAGCCCTTGAGGGCCAGGGTGGAGGCCTCCCCTTGGGTGAGGGCCAGGAGCACCTCGTCGAAGTAGCCCGCCCCCACCTCCCGTTGGTGCTTCACGGCGGTGAAGCCCTGGGCCTGGGCCAGGAACTCCTTCTGCTGGAGTTCCACGAAGGCGGGCATGCCTCGGGCCTTGTACTCCTTGGCCAGCTCCCAGGTGTAGTAGTTCACGGTGTGCCAGCCCGCCAGGGTGATGAACTGGAACTTGTACCCCATCTCCCCCAGCTCCCGGTTGAACTTGGCGATGGTTTCGTCGTCCAGGAACTTCTTCCAGTTGAAGGAGGGGGAGAGGTTGTAGGCGAGGAGCTTATCCGGGAACTCCCTCTTCACCGCCTCGGCGAACTTGCGGGCCTCCTCCAGGTCGGGCTTGGAGGTCTCCATCCAGATGACGTCGGCGTAGGGGGCGTAGGCCAGGGCCCGGGCGATCCCTGCCTCGAGGCCGTTTTTCACCCGGTAGAAGCCCTCGGGGGTGCGCTCCCCAGGCAGGATAAAGGGCCGATCCCGCTCGTCGATGTCGCTGGTGATGAGGGTGGCGGCCTCGGCGTCCGTGCGGGCGATGATCACCGTGGGCACCCCCATGACGTCCGCTGCCAGGCGGGCAGCCTGCAGGGTGCGGATGTGTTGGGAGGTGGGCACCAGGACCTTGCCTCCCAGGTGGCCGCACTTCTTCTCCGAGGCCAGCTGGTCCTCGTAGTGGATGCCGGCGGCCCCGGCCTCGATCATGGCCTTGGTGAGCTCGAAGACGTTCAAAGCCCCGCCGAAGCCCGCCTCGGCGTCGGCCACGATGGGCACGTACCAGTCCCGGGTCACCTTGCCCTCGGAGCGCTCGATCACATCGGCTCGCATCAGGGCGTTGTTGATGCGCTTCACGATCTGGGGCACCGAGTTATAGGGGTAGAGGGACTGGTCGGGATAGGTCTGCCAGGCCAGGTTGGCGTCCGCGGCCACCTGCCAACCGGAAACGTAGATGGCCTCCAAGCCGGCCCGCACCATCTCCACCGCCATGGCCCCGGTGTAGGCCCCGAAGGTGTGCACGTAGGGTCGCTCGTGCAAAAGCCGCCAGAGCTTCTCCGCTCCTCGCTTGGCCAGGGTGTACTCCACCTTCACGCTGGGGCGAAGCCGGACCACGTCCTCAGGCCGGTAGTCCCGCTTCACTCCCTTCCACCGGGGGTTGGTCGCCCAATCCCGCCGAAGTTCCTCCGCTTCCTGCTGCATCTCTGGGGTCAGCACGCTCAGAGGGTCCATGAGCCACCTCCAAGGGTCAGTCTGGAGGTGGGAGAGGTTACAGTGTAGGGTGTAAGGTCAGGGACTTGACACCCGGTGGTGGTGTGTCCTCCTATTAGCTACACCGGTTAGTACCGTTAGTTTAGTTGGGTTGTTTTATTTCACCTGCTGGGCGGCGATGAGGAGGGGGTCCCAGACGGGGCTGTAGGGTGGGGCGTAGGCTAGGTCTAGGCTCAGGAGGTCCTCCACCGTGCCCCCCTGGTGCAGGAGGGCGGCCAGGGCGTCGATGCGCAAGGCCCCGTGCCCATGGGCCACCACCGCCCCGCCCAGGAGTTTTCCCGTGCCCTCCTCGTAGATAAGCTCCACCCATAGGGGCTGGCTTCCCGGGTAGTAGTGGGCCCCGTCCCGGCTTTGGATGAAGACCTTCCTGGCCTGGAAGCCTTCCTTTAGGGCGGCTTCCTGGGAAAGCCCGGTGGTGGCCACCGCCAGACCGAAGGCCTTGAAGATGGCGGTGCCCACCACCCCGGCGAAGCGGGCCTCCTTGCCGGCGATCACCGTCCCGGCGGTGCGGCCGTGCTTGTTGGCCACGTCCCCCAAGGGAAGCCAGTAGGGGCGCTTGAGCACCTGGTGGAAGCTTTCCGCCACATCCCCGGCGGCATACACTCCCTCCAGGTTGGTGCGCATCCTCTCGTCGGTGGCGATGGCTCCCGTGGAACCCAGGGCCACCCCCATGGCCTGGGCCAAAAGGGTGTTGGGCTTGATCCCCGTGGCCACCAGCACCAGGTCGGCGGGCACCACGCCTTCCGAGGTCTCCACCGCCTCCACCCGGCCCTGGCCCCTTAGGGCCTTCACCTCCACCCCGGTCCAGACCTCCACCCCGTGCCGCTCCAGCTCCTCCTTAAGGAGGTTCCCCACCTCCTGGTCCCAGTGGGGTAGGGGACGGTCCTTGAGCTCCAGGAGGGTCACCTCGAGGCCCCGTTTGCGGAAGGCCTCGGCCACCTCGAGGCCAATGTACCCGGCCCCCAGGATGGCAGCCCTTTGGGCTCCCTCCAGGGCCTTGAGGAGGCTTTCCCCATTCTCCATGCTCCTTAAGGTGTAGACCCCTTCCTGCTCCGTGCCCGGGATGGGGGGAAGGCTCGGCCTGGCCCCGGTGGCCAGGACCAGGTAGTCGTACCGGTCCTGGAAGGTACGTCCCTCCTGGTGGTCGAAGACGGTGAGGGTCTTAAGCTCCGGGTCCACGTCCACCACCTCGTGATGGACGTGGATGTGGATCCCCTGCTTCCGGAACTCCTCCGGGGTCCTGGCCACCAGCTTTTCCAGACGGGGGATCTCCCCGGAAAGCACGTAAGGCAGGCCGCAGGCCCCGTAGGAAACCCACCCTGATTTCTCGTAGACCACCACCTCCAGGTCCGGGTTCTCCCGCTTGGCCTTAAAGGCGGCGGAGGCCCCGCCCGCCACCCCCCCGATCACCACCAGCCGCTTGCCCATAGGGGGTATTGTGCCACAGGCGGGGTGGGCGGGATGTCCCGGGGAAAGGGCAGGGGGTGGCTACCGCGGGGGCCCAGGCACCTCCTGCCGCACCAGGCGCCCTCCCTTGAGGTAGAGGATCCGTTCCGCCTGGGCGGCCAGCTCCAGGTCGTGGGTGACCAGGATCAGGGTGCGCTTTTTCCCGGCTTCAAAGAGCAGGGATGCCACCTGCTCCCGGGAGGCGGCGTCCAGGTTGCCGGTGGGCTCGTCGGCAAAGAGGATAGGGGGGTCCAGGGCTAGGGCCCGGGCCAAGGCTACCCGTTGCTGTTCCCCGCCGGAAAGGCGGCTTGGCAGGTGGTGGGCCCTTTCCAGAAGCCCCACCCTTTCCAGGAGCCCTAAGGCCCTTTCCTTGCGGGCTTTAGGGGGAAGGCCCGCCAGGAGGAGGGGGAAGGCCACGTTTTCCCAGGCGGTGAGGGTGGGGATGAGGTTCCACTGCTGGAAGACGAAGCCCATGTGCTGAAGGCGCACCTCGGCCCTTTGGTCCTCGGAAAGCCGGTGCAAGGCCAGCTCCCCCAGGTACACCCCTCCTTCCGTGGGCAGGTCAAAGCCCGCAAGGAGGTTTAGCAGGGTGGTTTTGCCGCTACCCGAGGGTCCCACCACCGCGGTGCTTCCTTGGGGGAAGGCGAAGGTAAACCCTTCCAGGGCCATCACTTCCTTCTCCCCTTGCCGGTAGCGCTTGCCCAGGTTTTCCGCCCGCAGGACGCTCGTCATATCCTTCCTCCTGGCTGCTCCGGAACAGCCCCCGAGAAGGGGGTTTACTCCTGGGAAAGCCAAGGTGGTCTCAAACCCTCCCCAAAGCCTCCACCACGGGAATCCGGCTGGCGTGGTAGGCGGGGAGGATCCCCGCGGAAAGCCCAAGCCCCAGGGCCACGAGAAGGGCGAAAAGGGAAAGCCTGGGGGTGACGGCGGAAAGGGCTAAGCCCACCTGCTCCAGGGTGTAGAGGTTGATGGCCTGGGAAACCGCGCTTCCCAGGAGGAGGCCCAGCAGCCCCCCCAAGGAGGAGAGGAGGAGGGCCTCCAGCACCACCAGCCGGAAGATGAAGCCCCGCTTGGCCCCGAGGGCGCGCATGACCCCGAACTCCCGGGTGCGCTCGTACACGGACATCATCACCGTGTTGGCCACCAGAAGCCCCCCCACCGCCAGGGCCACCAAGCTGATGCCGAAGCGCACCAGGTCGCTGATGCGCAAGGCCCTTTCCGCAAAGCGCATCACGTCCCCCGTGGTCTGGGTCTTGAGGCCGGGGAGGCTGGCCTCGAGGGCCCGGGCCACCTCCTCCGCCTTCTGCCCGGGGTTCAGGGCCACGAGAAGCGCGGTGTAGTTTTGCGTGCCCAAGACCTCCTGCAAGGGCTTTAGCGGAACGAAGATGAGGTTGTCGGCAAGCCCCCCGCCTTCCTCCAGGATGCCCTCCACCCGTAGCTCCACCCGGGGGGAGAGCCTGAGGGGGCTTCCTAAGGAAAGCTGGCTCCGCTTGGCCACCTTGGCCCCCACGACGGCTCCCTTGGCCGAGGGGAGAAGCCCGCCCTCCTGGACCCTCACCCCGGGGTAGAGGAGGTCGGGGGCCACGCCTTGCGGAAGGCCCTGGAAAAAGAAGCTCGTTTGGGGGTCAAACCCTCCCCGGACCAGGAAGAGGGTGGGGATGATGCTCCTCACCCCCAGCTCCTTCCCCGCTGCCACCGCCCGCCGGTACTCCTCGGGGGTGATCTCGGGGTAGCCGGAAAACCCCAGGCCCTCCATGCCCTCGGGGACCAGCTGGATGGCGGGGCCCACCCGGGCAAGCTCCTGGGCCAGGGAGCGCCTTAAGCCTTCCCCGAAGGAGAGGAAGAGGACCATGCTGGTGGTGGCGATGAGCACCCCCAGGAGGGTGAGGAGGCTGCGCACGGGGCGGGCCAGGAGGTTGCGAAGGGCCATGGAAAGGATTTCCATCTTCTTCAAGCTTATTCCTGGTGCGGAAAGCGGACGCGGCTAGGCCCAGGGAAGGCCAAACCCGAGGGGGAACGTTCTAGATGACCCTCTCCACGAAGTGGGTCTCTATCTCCTCCAGGAACTGGCGGGGGTCCACCTTCTGGCGTTCAGGGTGCTGGTAGTAGGCCTTTTCCGCCTCCTGAAAGTTCTCGTGGCCCACGAACCACAAAAACTCCCTTTCCCCGATCCAGTAGGCCCCCAGGACCTGGAAACCCGTGGCCTGGCGCAAGGGGACGATGACCTCCAAGAACACCTTCTGAAAAGCCTCCCTGGCCCCTTCCTTGATCCGGTAGCGGCGCATCTGGACCGTCATGGTCCAAGCTTACCCTTGAGGATCCAAGGATTCCAGCAGCTCCAAGAAGGCCCTAGGGGACAGCACCGGGGGTTCCGGGTGGGCGAGCCCGAGCAGGTGTCGGTCCCCCGATACCAAGACCCTGGCCCTCGCGGCCCGGGCCAAGGCCACCAGGTAATCGTCCCCGGGATCCGGCGAGAGGCCGGGGGTTTCCGGGGGGTCGGGGGTCACCTCCCCCCAGCGGACCAGGAAGGCCAGGTAGTCCTGGACCTCCTCGAGGCTCACGTAGTCCCGGAACTTGGGTCTTTTTAGGACCCGCTCGGCTTCCTCAAGAAGCTTGGGGGAGAGGACGAGCTGGAAGCGCCCTTTCACCAAGAGGCGCAAAAACTGCGCCGGGGCCCCCTGGGAGGAAAGGAGAGCCGCCACCAGCACCCCTGGGTCAAGGACCGCGCGGATCATCCCCGGGAGGCGTGGAGCTCCTGGTAGGCCAGCCTCAGGGCCTCTTCCTCGGAGAGGGGGCCTTTGGCCAGAAGGGCCTCGAGGCGTTCCAGGCCCAGGTAGTGGCGCAAGGCCCGCTCCACCAGCTCCGACTCCCGTAGGCCCAGGCTTGCCGCCCGCACCTTGGCGGCCCGGAGCACCTCTTCCTCCAGGTACAGGGTGGTCTTGCGCCTGGCCATGCCACCATTTTGACGGCATGAGGGTTTGACGTCAAAGGGGTGAAGGCCAGCGCGTTGAGCCCCTATAATCAAAGGCATGCGCACGGCGGAGATCCGGGAGAAGTACCTGTCTTTTTTTGAGGGCAAAGGGCACCTGCGCCTCCCCTCCTTTAGCCTCATCCCCGAGAACGACCCTTCCCTCCTCTTCACCTCGGCGGGCATGGCTCCCCTAAAGCCCTACTTCCTGGGGGCCAAGCCCATCTTCGGGGGCAAGGAGTGGCGAAGGATCACCACCTGCCAGAAGTGCCTTAGGGTGGGGGATATCGAGAACGTGGGGCGGACGGGGCGGCACAACACCTTCTTCGAGATGCTGGGCAACTTCTCCTTCGGGGACTACTTCAAGAAGGAGGCCATCCTCTGGGCCTGGGAGTTCCTCACCGACCCCAAGTGGCTGGGCCTGGATCCGGATCGGCTCTGGGTCACGGTCTACGAGGACGACGACGAGGCCTACGCCATCTGGCGGGACCTGGTGGGGGTGCCCGAGGAAAAGATCGGCCGCTTCGGGGAGGACGAGAACTACTGGCCGGGAGGGGCCATCACCCACGGGCCCAATGGGCCCTCGGGCCCTTGCTCGGAGATCTTCTACGACCGGGGCCCGGCCTTCGGTACCCCGGACGAAACCGGCCCCAACACGGGAAGCGGGGACCGGTTCGTGGAGATCTGGAACCTGGTCTTCACCCAGTACGACCGCCAAGGCCCCATCCCCGGCCCCGGGATCCTCAAGCCCTTGCCCCAGAAGAACATCGACACCGGCATGGGCCTGTACCGGGTGGCGGCCATCCTGCAGGACGTGGAGGACTTCTACCGCACGGACACCTTCTACCCCATCATCGAGCGGGTGGCCCTCTTTAGCGGTAAGCCCTACGAGGGGAAGGCCTCGGTGAGCCACCGGGTCATCGCCGACCATATCCGGGCGGTGGTGGCGGCCTTGGCCGACGGGGTGACCTTCTCCAACACCGGCCGGGGCTACGTGATCCGCAGGCTCCTTCGCCGGGCCCTCCGCCACGGTTACCTTTTGGGCCTGCAGGAACCCTTCCTCCACCGCCTGGCCCCGGTGGTGGCGGAGCTTCTTGGGGACTTCTACCCGGAGATGCGGGAGAACCTTCCCGCGGTGGAGAAGCAGATCCGCCTCGAGGAGGAGCGCTTCCTGGAAACCCTGGAAGGGGGCTTGAAGCGGCTGGACACCCTGCTTTCGGGCCTTAGGCCCGGGGAGGTGCTTCCGGGGGCGGAGGCCTTCCGCCTCTACGACACCTACGGTTTCCCCCTGGACCTCACGGTGGAGATCGCCGCGGAAAGGGGCTTCGGGGTGGACACCGAGGGTTTCAAAAGGGCCATGGAGGAGCAGCAGGAGCGTTCCCGGGCGGCCATGGCCTTTGAGCGGGAGATCTTCAAGAAGAGCGCCCAGGTGCTGGAGGAACTCTACGCGGAACGGGGGGCCACGGAGTTCTTGGGCTACGGGACCCTGGAGGCGGAGGGCACCGTCTTGGCCCTTCTGGCGGGGGACCAAAGCCTGGAGGAGGCGGGCCCCGGGACCGAGGTCCAGGTGGTCTTGGACCGGACTCCCTTCTACGCGGAAGGGGGGGGACAGATTGGGGACTTCGGCCACCTGGAGTGGCCCTCGGGCCGGGCCAGGGTGGAGACCACCCTCAAGACGGAAAGGGGGATCTTCCTGCACCGGGCCAAGGTGGAGGAGGGCACCCTCCGGGTGGGGGAAAGGGTGCGGGCGGTGGTGGACCCTGCCCGCCGGGACACGGAGCGCCACCACACCGCCACCCACCTCCTCCACGCCGCTTTGAGGGCGGTCTTGGGCCCCCATGTGCGCCAGGCGGGGAGCCTGGTGGCCCCGGACCGCCTGCGCTTTGACTTCACCCACCCCGAGCCCCTGACCCAGGAGGAGCTGGAGCGGATTGAGCTTTTGGTGAACCGCTGGATCCTGGCGGATTTCCCCGTCACCTGGCGCTACCTGCCCCTGGAGGAGGCCAAGCGGGAAGGGGCCATGGCCCTTTTCGGGGAGAAGTACGGGGAGGTGGTGCGGGTGGTGCGGGTGGAGGGAAGCCCCCTGCCTGGGGTGGAGTCCAAGGAGCTTTGCGGGGGCACCCACGTGCGGCGCACGGGGGAGATCGGGGCCTTCCTCATCCAGAAGGAGGAGGCGGTTTCCGCCGGGGTGAGGCGCCTCGAGGCGGTGGCCGGGGAATGGGCGGTGCGCTTCGCCCGCAGGGCTTTGAACCGAGTGAGGGCTTTGGCCGAGAGGCTTTCCGTGGGGGAGGCCAACCTGGAGGAGCGGCTGGAGAGGCTCTTGCAGGAGCTTAAGGCCAAGGAAAAGGAGGTGGAAAGCCTTAAGGCGCGCCTGGTGCAGGCGGAGCTTAAGAAGGAGGTCGCCCTTTCGGAGAAGGGGGGCTTGCGCTACGGGGTGCTGGAGCTTTCCGGGGTGGATATGGCCGCCTTGCGCCAGGCGGCGGACGATCTGGTGGCCAAGGGGGCGGATGTGGCCCTGGTCCTGAGCGGGGGGCAGGCGGTGCTGAAGCTTTCCCCAAAGGCCCAGGAAAGGGGCCTCGAGGCGGGGGCCCTTTTCCGGGCCCTTGCGGAGCGAGCGGGGGGGCGGGGGGGTGGGAAGGGAGCCCTGGCCCAGGGGGCAGGGCTTTCCCCGGAAAAGGCCCGGGTGGCTCTTCCCGACCTCCTTCCTTGAGGGAGGCCCCTAGCCTCGCCGGGGTGCCTGGCAGGGGACACCCTCCCCCGGTAAAATGAGCCCATGGCCATGTTGCTGAACCTGGTGGCGGTGGCCCTTTCCTGGGCCCTTTTCGGCCTCACCTTTGGGCGGTACCGGGGGCGTCCCTCCCTTCACAACGCCCTCTACTCCCTGGGCCTCCTTCTCTTCGCCCTGGCGGTTTCCGCCGAGTTTCTGTCCAAGCTCCTGGGTGCCTGGAACCCCTTCCTCTATCGGCTTTGGTACCTCACCGGGGCCATGCACGGGGTGACCTTTTTGGGCCTGGGAAGCCTGGCCCTTTTGAACCCCAAGGCGGCCCGGGGGCTTCTTTGGGTGCTCCTGCCCTTTATCCTCTATGGGTTTTATCTGGTGGTCTCGGCCCCTCTGGACTTTTCCCAGCTCCCTGCGCCCTATGCCCCCTCGGGCAAAGCCTTCCCCGAGCCGAGCCTCACCTCGCCCAGGCTTTGGACCATTCCCTTTAACCTCCTGGGCACGGTGCTGCTGGCCGGGGTGGCCCTTTACACCACCCTCCTCTTCTGGAGAAAGAACCCCCTTAGGGCCCAGGGCACGGCCCTCATCTTCCTGGCGGCTTTGGTGTTGGCCTCCACCAGCACCTTAAACCGCTTTGGGGTGGTGGGCCTCGAGGAGGCGGGAAGGGCCATTGGGGTTGCCCTACTCTACCTCGGGGTGGTCTTGGCGGATCGCAGCGTGCAGTATGCGGGTGGGCGCGCTTGACGTGGGAGAGGCCAGGATCGGCCTGGCGGTGGGGGAGGAGGGAAGCCCCTTCGCCTTCGGCCGGGGTTATCTGGTGCGGAGGAGCCTGGAAGAGGACGTGGCGGCCCTCCTGGACTTCGTGCGCCGGGAGGGGTTAGGGAAGCTCCTGGTGGGCCTTCCCTTGCGCACCGACCTCAAGGAAAGCGCCCAGGCCCAGAGGGTCCTTCCCCTGGTGGAGGCGCTTAGGGCCAAGGGGGTGGAGGTGGAGCTTGTGGACGAGCGCTACACCACCCAGGCGGCGGCCAGGCGTCTGAGACACGCCCCCAAACGGATCCGCCGGGAGAAGGGCCGGTTGGACGAGATGAGCGCGGTGATCCTCTTGGAGGGCTACCTTGCGGGAAGGCTCTAGGCGCTGGCTCTGGCGGGGGGTGGTGGCCCTTTTCGTCACCTTCGCCCTTCTCCTCTTCTACGCCCTCTGGCTTTTGGGCCCCACGGGAAAAGAGGCCACGGTGCGCATTCCCCGGGGGGCCACGGGGCAGGAGGTGGCCAGGATCCTGGAGGAGGCCGGGCTTTTGCGCTCCGGGTACCTCTTTTCCGCCTACCTGCGCTTCTCCGGCCGGGCCAAGAAGCTGGTCCCTGGGGTCTACCGCCTCGAGGGGGACGGGGCCTTCCGCCTGGCCAGGGCCCTCACGGGAGGGGAGAGGCCCCTCACGGTCACCCTCACCTTCCCCGAGGGGGAAAGGGCGGTGGACTACGCCAAAAGGCTTTCCCAGGCGGGCCTGGATGGGGATGGTTTTTTAAGGATTGTCCAGGAGCCTGGTGCCCTGCGCCCCCCGTACGTGGAGGGCAGGTCCCTGGAGGGTTACCTCTTCCCCGCCACCTACACCTTTGACCTCCTGGTTACCCCCGAGGAGGTGGTGCGGGCCCTCCTGGGCCGCTTCGAGGCCGAGCTCACGCCCCCGGTGAGGCGCCTTTTGGAGGAGCGGGGGCTTTCCGTCCACGCCTGGGTGACCCTGGCCTCCATCGTCCAGGCGGAGGCGGGAAGCCAAAAGGAGATGCCCTACATCGCCGGGGTTTTCCTGAACCGACTGGAAAGGGGCATGCCCCTCCAGGCGGATCCCACCGTGGCCTACGCCCTGGGCAAGAGGCTTCCTGAGCTTTCCCGGAAGGCGGGGGACTTCGCCCATGATTCCCCCTACAACACCTACCGCTACGCCGGGCTTCCCCCGGGGCCCATCGGCAACCCGGGGCGGGAGGCCCTCCTTGCCGTGCTCAATCCCGTGCGCACCGACCCCAAGGGGCGCCCTTACCTCTACTTCTTCCACGCCAAGGGGGAGCTTTTCCTCAACACCAGCTTCGAGGCCCACCTCGAGGACCTCCGCCTGCACCGCTATTCTTCGCCGTGACGCAGAAGCCTGAGCTGGGCATAGGCGAAGAGGAGGGTGAGGAGGAGGATGACCACGGTGACCGCGGCGGCGTAGCCCAGCCGGAAGTTCTCGAACCCCGACTCGTAGAGGTAGTAGCCCAAGACCCGGGTGGCCCCGTAGGGCCCGCCCCGGGTGAGGAGGAAGACCGCCGAGTAGGACTGCAGGGAGAGGATGGTGCCCACCACCACCAAAAAGGCCACCGCCGGGCGCATGAGGGGAAGAACTATGTAGCGGAAGGCTTCCAAGGGCCCTGCCCCGTCCACATAGGCGGCCTCCAGAAGGGATTTGGGGATGGCCTTAAGCCGGGCCGAGGCCACCAGGACCCCATACCCCAGGTGCCGCCACAGGGTGAAGAGGACCACCATGACCAAGGCCCAGAACCCCTCCCGGTCCCAAGGGGGGATGGGCAGGAACTGGGCTAAGGCCCCGTACTCGGGGGTGAAGAGGGTGTACCAGCTCAGGGTGGCCCCACCCAGGGTGACGAGCCCGGGCAGGAAGAGAAGGCTTTTGGCAAGGCGCTCGTAGGGTGCCCCTTCCAAAGCCACCGCCAGGGCGATGGAAAGCCCCACGAAAAGGGGCAGGGCCAGGAGCATGAACTTCAGGGTCACCCAGAGGCTTCCCCAGAAGGCGGGGTCTTGGAAAAGATCCCGGTAGTTTTTGAGCCCCACCGGCTTGGGCTCGGAAAGCCCCGACCAGTCCCAGGTGGAAAAGCGAATCACATCCAAAAAGGGGTAGAGGATGAACACCCCCAGGGTGAGGAGGGCGGGAAGGGAGAAGAGGAAAAGGGGAAGGCGCCGCACGGGTTACCAGAGGTAGAGAAGGCTCAGCAGGAAGGGATACCGGTCGGAGGCGGAAACCTCCAGGGCCAGGGGTTCCAGGTAGAGCCTGAACCCGGCTCCCCAGGCCAGGTGGAACCCGCTTTGGTAGCCTAGCCCCCCGTAGGCGGAAAGGGCTCCTCCCGGCACCTCGAGGCTCACCACGGGTCCCAGGTGCACCCCAAAGGGATACCGCAGGTCCAGGCCCAGGCCCACCGAGGTGTAGAGGTCCGCCAGGACCAGGCCCGGGAAGAGGTTGGCCTTGAAGAAGGCGAAGACCTCAGGGTTCTGGGAGACGAGGGCCTGCAGGTCCAGCCCCGTGTCGATTCCCAAGGGGCTAAGGGGCAAAAGGGCGCTTCCCTGCAGGTAGATGCCCTTATCGGGGGCGTACCCGATCCCCAGGGTGTTCTCCGGGTAAGCGGGCATCTGGGCCAGGGCCAGGCTGAGGGCCAGGAGGAAAGGGGCGACTAGACGCTTCATATCCCCCCTATCCTAGCAAAAGCCCCCGGCTTCAAGCCGAGGGCATCGGGGCAGTAAAGGCTTATGGCTGATTGCACGGCTGGGCACCCATGTCCTGGATGAGGAAGTCCTCGAGGCTCATGGTTTGACCAGCAGCGAAGTGCAGGGTGAGGTTCTCCCCAGGGACGCAGTTGTTGTTTTCGTCATCTAGGATCCCCTCAAAGGTGACCACCTTGCTGTCTACCCGCAGGAGCCCGTTTTGGATGTGGATGCGCGTGGGGTTTTCCTCCACCTGCGTGACCTGGAATTCAAGGTGGAGGGATTGGGTAGAGGTGCTGAGGTCTATGGAAACATCCCCAGAGGAGGCATTGAAGTTTTCCAGCAGGCTACCGCAGGTGCCCGGCGTGGCAGAGCCGTTCACCCCCACCTGGCCTTGGGTGTGGAGGGCGCTATCGTTTCCCTGTACCAGCAGGCTGAGATTCCACGCAAGTTCCAAGCGAGAAGGGCTGGTGGTGAGGTTAAGGTTAGCCAAGTCCACCAGGCGCTGGTTGGTGGTGGGATGATCAAGGAAGCCTTTCAGGTTAAGGCTTTGGGGCTCCAAAAGGTACTTGCCGCTTAGGCAGGTACTGGGCCGCCAGCTGGCGGTAAAGGTAGCTTCTCCTTCATTGGATCCATTCTCGCCGAAGTCCACAGCGAAGAAGGCCTTGGTAGGCATTTCTTGGGTGTTCTGCGTATCCCAGGGCTGATGCGTTTCCACGGTGTGGGAGGGAGTTCCCCTGGTGGATGCATCCCAATCTGCCAAAGCCTTGTTCCAGGGATCGGTGGCCTGCTGCTTGAAGCGCAGCTCCAAATCGTTAGAGAAATCCACCTGATTGCAGTTGCCCCCTATGCACTCAATCTTTCCCCGGGGTAAGGAAGAGGTGGCCAGGGGATAAAGCCCCTGAGGTTTCACAGAGAAGATGCTTTCTAAGCGAAGCTCGGCTAGGCTTCCCAGGGTATCGGAAAGGCCTGTCTGCCCTAAGGCAAGGTTCTGCCCGGAAAGTTGCTGTGGGAAAAGGCTTTTGATGGCGTTTTCAAGTTCCCGAATAACTTGTTGGATCTCTCCGGCTAAGGTTTGCAACGCTCCGCTGGTTTCCCCAGGTGAGGCTTGAAGGGATGCTTCGACGGTTACGTTCAGGTTCGCCGTCTTGGTGAGGCTCCCCGCGGTGGCCTTCACCCGGAGGTTGTAGGTGCCGGTGGCCACGCTGGAGGCCACCTGGAGGGTTAGGATCTGGGTCACCGGGTTCGTACCCGTCACGTTCAGGCTGGTGGGGCTCAGGGTGATGCCCTGAGGGGCGGGGGAACCATCCTGCCGCTCCAGGGTCAGGGTCACCTGCCCCGTGAACCCGTTCTGGGGCGACAGGGTGAGCTGCGTGGTCCCGCTACCCCCTTGTTGCACCGTGAGGCTCGTGGGGTTCAGGGAAAGGGTGAAGTCGGGGACGGGGGGCAACTGCTGGGGGCACGCTGTCAAAGCCAAGGACAGGAAACCCAGGACAAGTGAGCGAAACACTCGTTTCATTTGCTTTACCTCCCTTTGGTTAGGTTCGGCATGGTTAGGTTAATGTGTGCAGGATAACTCTTTTCTCCATACATTCATTGTACGGCAAACATTGTACGGCAAACTTGGATTAGCTTACAATCCCCCTATGCTAGTGTCTCCTCCAGTAGCCTTTTCCCTCGAGCCCCGTCCCAACTTAGTTCCCGTAAAGGACCACCCCCTCCTCATCCTGGTGGGCCTCACCGGGGTGGGGAAGAGCACTTTGGTGGAGGCCTTGGGCTTTTCCCGGCTTCCTGACCGCAGGGAGCTGGTGGACCTCTATGTCCTTCCCCGCTACGGGGTCAACCTCCCCATTCCCCGGGAGGAGCGCTTTCGCCTGACTCGGCGCTTCCGGGAGGAGTTCCCGGGAGGGGTGGCGGAGGTCCTGGCCCGGGGGTTTGTGGAGCCCCGCTTCCCCCTTCTCTTTGATGGGCTTAGGGGGGAGGCGGAGGTGGCCTATGCGTTGGAGCATCTGCCCAAGGCGCTTTTCGTGGTCCTTCACGCCCGGGAAGCCACGCGGCTCAAAAGGCTACTTTCCCGCCAGGATGCCTTTGACCGGGTGGAGCTTCGCCCGGAGGAGAAGGCGGAGCTAAGGGCGTTGGCGGAAGGGGTTTTGTCCCCAGAGGAGCTGGAGGAGGCCCTGGCCCTGGCCCCTTGGGAAGAGGTCTTGGCCAAGCTCAAAATCGTGGCCGAGGAGAAGAGAAACTACGATCCCTTGGGCCCCTTGCGCCTCCTTGAGGACCACCCCCGGGCCCTCATCCTGGACACGGAGAGGCTTTCCCTCGAGGAGGAGGTGGAGGCGGTTAGGGGCTTCCTCAGGCGGCTTGGCCTCTAAAATGGCCTCATGGCAACCATCCGCGACCTCAGGCTGGTTCCTTTCCGCATCCCCTTAAGGGCGCCTTTGCGCTGGGGTAAGGCCTCGGAGATGGCGGCCCTGGAGCATGCCCTTTTGCAGGTGGAGCTCAGCGATGGCTCCCTGGGCCAGGCGGAGGTGGCCATCCGCCCCACCATCTACGGGGAAACCCTGGGAAGCGTGCGGGCGGGGCTGGAGTATCTGAAGCCCCGGCTTTTGGGCCTCGAGGCGGACGACCAGGAGGCTATCCGGGCTGTCCTGGAGTCTTTTCCCTGCAACCTGGGCCTTAAGGGAGCTTTGGACCTCGCCCTTTGGGAGGCTTGGGCGAGAAGCGAGGGGGAGGAGCTTTACCAGGTATTGAAGCCCGCCAAGCACCGGGTGCGGGTTTCCTATATTCTGGGCATGGCCTCGGAGGAGGAGCTGCTTTTAGATGCCCGCATGGCCTACGAGGCGGGGGTGCGGGTCTTCAAGGTGAAGGTGGGCCGGGACCTGGAGGAGGATGGCCGGAAGATCGGTCGCCTTAAGGAAGCCTTCCCCGACGCCGAGCTTTACGCCGACGCCAACGAAACCCTTTCCCCCAAGGAGGCCGAGCGCTACCTCCTTGCCTGGAAGGAAATGGGCCTTCTCTACGTGGAAGAGCCCCTGCCCGTTGAGGAGGTGGAGGCCAGGAGGAAGCTAAGGGAGAAGAAAATCCTTCCCCTCATCGCCGACGACTCGGCCATGACCCCCAAGGACCTCCGCCGGGAGCTTCTTCTGGACACCTTTGACATCCTGAACCTGAAGCCCGCCCGCACCGGGGTGACCTGGACCCTGGAGATGCTGGCCTTAGCCCGGGAAAAGGGCAAAAGGGCCATGGTGGGAAGCCAGGCGCAGAGCTCCTTTGGCGCCTACCAGTCGGCGCTTCTCGCCTTCCAACAGGGGGTTACCGAACCCAACGAGCTGGCCTTCCACCTCAAGGCGGAAGGGGGGTTCCTGGACTTCCCCACCTTCCGCCAGGGGTGGCTTTACTGGGAGGACCTGGTGGAGGCGCGGTTTGACGAGGGGGCCTTTCGGCGGTATGCCCTAGAGTAGCTCCATGGCCTTCCTGAAGTCCTGGAGGACCCCCCAGGCTCCCGCCTCGAGGAGGGCTTCCTCCTTGTGCCCCGTGAGCAGGGCGTAGGTGGGTATCCCCGCCCCCACGGCGCTCCTCACCCCGGAGGGCGAGTCCTCAAAGGCCAGGGCTTCCCGGGGGGTGAGGCCCAGGTGCCTTAGGGCCACCCGGTAGGGCAAGGGGTCGGGCTTGCCCCGGCCCACCTCCTCCGCCAGGACCAGAAGGGGCGGGTTCAAACCCAGGGCCTTCAACACATGGCGGGCGTTCTCCCGGGGAGCGTTGGTGACCACCCCCCAGGTGAGGCCCCTGGCCCGGGCCTTTTCCAGAAGCTCCTTAAGGCCGGGCATGGGCTTGAGGTTCAGGGCCAGTTCTCGGAAGCGGGCTTCCTTGGCCTCGATGAGCCTTCGGGCTTCCTCTCCCTCTAGCCCCAAAAGGTCCTTGACGATCTCGGGGTTAAGGCGGCCAGAGATGCGCTTTCGGTAGAAGTCCTCGTTCACCTCGAGGCCATAGGGCGCCAAGACCTCTCGCCAGGCCAGAAGGTGCAGGGGGTCGGTGTCGGCCAAGGTGCCGTCCAGGTCAAAGAGAAGGGCCT
Source organism: Thermus antranikianii DSM 12462 (assembly GCF_000423905.1). NCBI lineage: Bacteria > Thermotogati > Deinococcota > Deinococci > Thermales > Thermaceae > Thermus > Thermus antranikianii. Next base: position 42,541 of record NZ_AUIW01000009.1, read on the forward strand.
TAAGCATGGACGGCCCTCCGTTCCAAGCTGGAAACCATCAGGAAAAGGCCCAGGGCCAGGCCGAGAAGCCCATAGGGGATGCCAGGTGTGGGCAAAAGGGCAAAGAGGGCCGGGATCAAGGTGCTCCCCGTGGCGCCCGCATAAAGCAGACCCCCCAGGGCCCGGTGGCCGAAGCGGGCCTGCACCAGGGCAAAAAGGGTGGAAAAGAGGGGACCCAGGAGAAAGCCAGCCAAGGGAAAAAGGAGGGCGGTGGGGGGTAGGAGGTTGAGGAAAAGGAGGGCGAGGACTCCAAGAAGGAGGCTCCTCAGGGCAGCCAGGGGCTTTTGCGCCACCGGTTTGGCCAGGAAAAGGCGGCCCAGGGCCAGAAAGAGCCAGTACAAGGAGAGAAGCACCCCTCCCGTAGGGGTGGGGTGGCCGAGGTGTTCCAGCCAGACCCGGTTCCAGGTGGCCAGGGCTCCCTCCAGACCGGTGTAGATGGCCACGGCCAGGAGGAAGGGCCAAAGCCCCCGCCCCTGTTCCTTGGGCACCTGGGTTACCTGAGGGGCTCCCCAGAGGAGAAGGGCCCCTATCCAGGCCAGGAGGCCCGCCAGAAACAACACGGCGCCGTAGGGCAAAAGGGTGAGGGCGAAGGGGGCGAAGACCGCCCCTAGGCCGAAGGCCACGTTTACCCGGTTCAGGAGTTCCACCCGTTTCCTGGGGTAAAGCTCCCCCACCAGGCTGTTGCCGTGCACGTTCATCAACCCTTCCCCGAGCCCGAGGAGGAAGGCCAGGGCCACCACCAAGGGGAAGGAAGGGGCCAGGGCCACCCCCCATAGAGCCAAGCCCACAAGCCCCATGGCGGCGGGAAAAAGGGGGTGGCGTTTATTCCCTTGGGCCAGGCGCACCCCAAAAAGGAGGCCCAGGAGGAGGACGGTGAAGAACCAGGAAACCTCCTCTCCCACCCCGTAACGCCCCCGCCAAACGGGCAGGGCTGCCCCGGGCAGGGCCACGATCACCCCCACGAGAAAAAGCGCCAGGAAGGAGCCCCAGAAAAAGCGCACGTCCGTTATTCTTCTCCTACCTGACCCTTTGGTCAATAATGGAGGGGATGGAGGAGGCCCTGGAAAAGGCTTTGGCGGGCGAGGGGTACTTTGCCTTTCCTGGCCTTTTGCTGGTGCGGGGGCCCGACGCCCTTTCCTTCCTTCAAGGCCAGGCTACCCGGGACCTCAGAAGGCTTTCCGGGCCCGTGGGGGCCCTGTTCCTCAACCACCGGGGGCAGATAGAGGAGGCGGCCACGGTGTTCGTGCACGAGGAAGGCTTTCTTCTGGCTCCCTGGGGCACCTTGGAGGGCTTAAGGGCCCGGCTGAAGCGCTACATCGTCTTTGACCAGGTGGAGCTTCTGGAACTTCCCCTTTACCGGCGCCTCCATGCCGATGGGCGGGAGGAAGTGGCGGAAAGCGGGGAGGGGGCCCATCCCGCTGGGGTTTACCCCCTTTACACCCTGCTTAAGGGCCTTCCGCTCCTTTCCGATATTCGTGGGGAGCTTCCCCAGAGCGTGGGGCTTCTCCACCTGGTGGACTACGGCAAGGGGTGTTATGTGGGCCAGGAGATCATGGCCCGCCTCGAGGGGAAGGAGGTGCACCATCGCCTGGTGGGCCTAAGGGGGCTTTCCCCTGCCCAAGAAGCCCCCTTTGACCTCCTGCTGGAGGGGCGCAAGGTAGGGGAGGCCAAGCGGGTGATGGAAACGCCCTTCGGGGTTTTGGGCCTTGCCGTGGTGCGCAAGGAGGTGCCCCTAGGGGCGGTGGTGGAAGGGGGTGGGGGACGCTTTCGGGTGGAGCCCCTGCCCTTTGAGGAGGCGGCATGGAGCGGGCGGAGATCATCGGGGTAGGTACGGAGCTCATCTACGGGGAGACCCTGGACACCAACACGGCGGAGATCGCGAGGAGCCTCGAGGCCTACGCCCTCAAGGTGGAAAGGACCCTCAGGGTGGTGGACGAGCCCCTCCCCTTGGCCCGGGAGGTGGGCCAGGCCTGGGAGCGGGCGAGGCTTTTGGTGCTTTCCGGGGGCCTAGGCCCCACCCCCGACGACGTGACCCGGGAGGCGGTGGCCGAGGCCTTGGGGGAGCCCTTGGTGTTGGACGAGGAGATGCTTTCGGAAATTGAGGCTGTCTTCCGGGCCCGGGGTCGGAGCATGCCCGAGGCCAACCGCAAGCAAGCCTTGAGGATCCCTTCGGCCACCTGGCTTAAAAACCCCAGGGGCACCGCCCCCGGCTGGTGGGTGCGGAAGGAAGGAAAAGACCTGATCCTCCTGCCCGGGCCTCCTCCTGAGTGGCGGCCCATGTGGGAGGAGGTGTTGCCCAAGTTGAACCTCCCCCGCCGTCCCTACGCCAAGCGGGTCCTGAAGACCTGGGGCATCGGGGAGTCGGAGATCGTGGAAAGGCTCGGGGAGCTCTTCAAACGGGAGGCGGAGGTGGAGGTGGGCACCTATCCCAAGCTTCAGGGGGTGGAGGTGGTGATCCGGGGCCGGGAGGATCTGGTGGCCGACCTTACGGAAAGGATCAGGAAGCGGCTTTTTAAGGAGATCTGGGGCGAGGGGGACCTCACCCTGGCCGAGGCGGTGAAGCGCCGCCTGGAGCTGGAAGGGGCCACCCTCTCCACCATGGAGAGCCTCACTGGTGGGCTTCTGGGAGCGGAGATCACCCGGGTGCCGGGGGCAAGCCGCTTCTATTTGGGGGGCGTGGTATCCTATTCCGTAGGGGCCAAGGCCCGCTTCGGTGTGCCGGAGGGACTCCTCGCCAAGACGGTTTCCGCCGAAACGGCCAAGGCCATGGCGGAGGCCGCCCGGGTGCTTTTCGGTTCCACCTATGCCCTTTCCACCACGGGGGTGGCGGGGCCGGACCCCTTGGAGGGCGAGCCTGTGGGCACGGTCTTCGTGGCCCTGGCGGGGCCTAAGGGGACGGAGGTGCGCCGCTACCGCTTCCCAGGGGACCGCGAGGTGGTGCGGCTCCGAAGCGTTTATGCCGCCTTGGCCTTGCTCCTAACATGAGGCTCTTCTACGCGATCTTTCTTCCTGAAGAGGTGAAGCGGGTCTTGGTGGAGGCTCAGGAGCGGGTGGCCCGCTACAAGGGGTGGAAGGAGGTGGTGCCCCACCATCTCCACCTTACCCTTCTTTTCCTGGGGGAAAGGCCGGAGGAGGACCTGGAGGACCTTTTGGCCCTGGGCCACCGGATGGGTCGGCTCCATCCTCCCTTCACCGCTCGCATCCGCGGTACGGGTTACTTCCCCAACGAGGGCACCCCGAGGGTTTGGTTCGCTAAGGCGGAAGGGGAGGGATTCCTTCCTTTGGCCGAAGGGCTTCGGGAAGGGGTGCGGGAGATCCTGGGAGAGGAGGCGCTTTTGGCGGGCGGTAACAAGCCCTTCAAACCCCACATCACCCTGGCCCGGCGCAAGGCCCCTGCTCCCCGGGTACCCCCGGTGGTCTTCGGCGTGGAGTGGCCGGTGAAGGAGTTCGCCCTGGTACGCTCGGAGCTTAAGCCCAAGGGGCCCGTCTATACCATTTTGGGAAAGTTCCCTTTGCGAGGTGACCATGGACGAGAACAAGAGGAAAGCGCTAGAAAACGCTCTCAAGACCATTGAGAGGGAGTTCGGCAAGGGTGCGGTCATGCGCCTGGGGGAGATGCCTAAGCTCCAGGTGGATGTGATCCCCACGGGCTCCTTGGGCCTGGACCTGGCCTTGGGAATCGGGGGTATTCCCCGGGGAAGGGTGATCGAGATCTACGGCCCTGAGTCCGGGGGGAAGACCACTTTGGCCCTCACCATCATCGCCCAGGCCCAGAAGCAGGGGGGTGTGGCGGCCTTCGTGGACGCGGAGCACGCCCTGGACCCCCTTTACGCCCAGAAACTGGGGGTCAAGGTGGAGGACCTCCTGGTTTCCCAGCCCGACACCGGGGAGCAGGCCCTGGAGATCGTGGAGCTTCTGGCCCGCTCGGGGGCGGTGGATGTCATCGTGGTGGACTCGGTGGCCGCCTTGGTGCCCAAGGCGGAGATCGAGGGGGAAATGGGGGATCAGCACGTGGGTTTGCAGGCCAGGCTCATGAGCCAGGCCCTGCGCAAGCTCACCGCGGTCCTTTCCAAGAGCAACACCGCCGCCATCTTCATCAACCAGGTGCGGGAGAAGGTGGGGGTGATGTACGGCAACCCCGAGACCACCCCCGGCGGCCGGGCCCTTAAGTTCTACTCCAGCGTGCGCCTGGATGTGCGCAAAAGCGGCCAGCCCATCAAGGTGGGGAACGAGGCGGTGGGGATCAAGGTCAAGGTGAAGGTGGTGAAGAACAAGCTGGCCCCACCCTTCCGCGAAGCGGAGCTGGAGATCTACTTCGGCAGGGGCCTTGACCCGGTCATGGACCTGGTGAACGTGGCCGTGGCGGCCAACGTGATCGAGAAGGCGGGAAGCTGGTTCTCCTACGGGGAGATCCGCCTGGGCCAGGGGAAGGAGAAGGCGGCGGACTACCTCCGGGAGCGGCCTGAGCTTCTGGAGGAGATCCGGGCCAAGGTGCTGGAGAGAGCTCACGAGGTGGTGCTCGTAGGGAGCGAGGAAGGGGAGGAGTAGATGACCCTGACCCTTTTGGACCTGGGGCTTCTCCTCCTGGTCTTGCTCCTTTCGGGGGCTTTGCTCCTTAGGCGCAGAGGGGAGGACCGAACCGGGGAAGCCAAACGGCTCCTGGATGCGGCCAAGGGGGAGGCAAGGGAGGTCCTCGAGGCGGCTCGCAGGGAAGCGAGGGAGATCCTCGAGGCTGCCCGGGCCGAGGCCAGAGCCCTGCGCCAGGAGGCCGAGGAGCGGGCCAAGGCCTTGCGGCAGGAGGTGGAGGCGGAGCTTAAGCGCCGGTCGGAGGCCTTGGAGGCCGAGGCTAAAAAGCGCTTGCAAGAGGCGGAAGAGCGCCTAAGGAGCGAGCGGGAGGAGCTTAAGGCTGAGCGGGAGAGGCTTAAGGTCTTGCAGGAGGAGCTTAAGGCGGAGAGGGAGCGCCTTAAGGGGGAACGGGAGGAACTGCGGCGGGAGGCCGAAAGGCTTTCCAAGAGGGGCGAGGCCTTGGATGCCCGGGCTCTCAAGCTGGATGCCCTAGAGGAGGCCCTTTCCAAGCGGGAGGAGGCGCTTAAGGCCCAGGAGGCCCTTCTGCAGGAGAAGGAACGCGAGGTGGAACGGAGGCTTCACGAGGTGGCGGGCCTCTCCCCGGAGGAAGCCCGGCGCCTCATTTTGGAGAAGCTGGACCGCGAGCTGGAGGAGGAGAAGGCCCAGAGGGTGCGGGCGGCCTTGGAGAGGGCGCGCCTCGAGGCCCGCAAGGAAGCCCAGAAGATCCTGGCCCAGGCCATGCAGCGCCAGGCCTCGGAAACCGCCGCCCAGCTGGCGGTTTCCGTGGTGCCCATTCCCTCCGATGCCATGAAGGGCAGGATCATCGGACGGGAGGGGCGGAATATCCGCACCTTTGAGGCCTTGACGGGGGTGGACCTCATCATCGACGACACCCCGGAGGCGGTGCTCCTTTCCTCCTTCAACCCCATCCGCCGGGAAATCGCCCGCATGGCCCTGGAGGAACTCCTCAAGGATGGGCGTATCCATCCAAGCCGGATCGAGGAGGTGGTGGAGAAGGCCAAGCAGGAGATGAAAACCTTCATCTACGAACGGGGCGAGGAAGCTGCCCTCGAGGCTGGGGTGGTGGGGTTAAAGCCTGGCCTCATCCAGCTTCTCGGCCGGCTCCACTTCCGCTCCAGCTACGGGCAGAACGTCCTCAAGCACTCGGTGCAGGTGGCCCACCTCTCTGGGATCATGGCCGCGGAGCTGGGCCTGGATGCCGCCTTGGCCCGGCGGGCGGGGCTCCTTCACGACATCGGCAAGAGCGTGGACCGGGAGGTGGAGGGAAGCCATGTGGAGATCGGCATCGCCCTGGCCCGCCGCTTCGGGGAACCCGCGGAGGTCATAGACGGCATCGCCCACCACCACGACCCGGAGAACGCGGAGACCGTGTATGCGGTTTTGGTGGCGGCCGCCGACGCCCTTTCCGCCGCCCGGCCCGGGGCCAGGCGGGAGAGCCTGGAGGAGTACCTGCAGCGCCTCGAGGCCCTGGAGCGCATCGCCCTTTCCTTCCCCGGGGTGGAAACCGCCTTTGCCGTGCAGGCGGGGAGGGAGGTGAGGGTCATCGTCAAGCCCGACAAGATCACGGACGCCAAGGCAACCCTTCTGGCCCGGGAAATCGCTAACCGCATCGAGCGGGAGATGAACTATCCGGGCCAGGTGCAGGTGACCGTGGTGCGGGAGACCCGGGCGGTGGAGTACGCTAAGTGACATGGACTGGCGTGAGCGCATCACCGTGGACCCGGAGGTCATGGGGGGGCGGCCCTGCATCCGGGGTATGCGCTTTCCTGTGGCCACGCTCCTGCAACTCCTAAAGCACCAGACGCCCGAGGAAATACTTCAGGAGTTTCCTTACCTGGAACGGGAGGACCTGGAAGCCGCTTTGGATTTCGCCGCTTATCTCGCTGAGGGGCGAGAGGTGGTCCTTTGAAAGTGGTGGTGGATGTGTGCTTGAGCCCTAGGTGGGTTCCTTACCTAAGGAAGAAGGGTCTGGAGGCCTTTCACTGGAGTGAGCTGGGTGATTTACGAGCAAAGGATCAGGAGATCCTTGCCTACCGCAAAAGGAACGGGTATGTCCTCCTCACCCAGGACCTGGATTTTGCCGCCTTGCTTTTTTCGGGTGGCGAGGTTCCGGCAAGGGTGGTGCTCCTCCGGGTTTCGGACCTGCGGGTAGAGGTAGCCGGGCCCAGGGTTGCCGCGGTGCTGGCGGGTGTGGAGGAGTACTTGAAGAAGGGAGGAGTGGCGGTGGTAGAGGACCACAGGGTCCGCTACCGGGTTCTTCCTGAGTAGAATGGGGCGATTATGCTGAGGGGCGAGGACATCGGGATTGACCTGGGGACGGCAAGCGTTCTCATTTACGTGCGGGGGAAAGGGATCGTCTTGCGCGAACCCTCCGTGATCGCGGTGGTCCAGGGGAAGCGGGAAGTGAAGGCGGTGGGGGCCGAGGCCTACCGCATGCTGGGGCGCACCCCGGGAAACATCGTGGCGGTACGGCCCCTTAAGGATGGGGTTATCGCCGACTATGCCTTAACGGAGCGCATGCTCCTCCTCTTTCTGCAGAAGGTGCTCTCCCCCATGAGCCGCTTCTTCCGGCCGCGGGTCATGGTGGGGGTGCCCTCCGGGGTCACGGACGTGGAGCGGCGGGCGGTGGTGCAGGCGGTGTCCGCCATGGCCCACAAGGTCTACCTCATCGAGGAACCCCTGGCGGCGGCCATCGGGGCGGGGATCAACGTGGCCGAGCCCACGGGCAGCATGGTGGTGGACATCGGGGGAGGCTCCACGGACATCGCCGTCATCTCCCTGGGGGGCATCGTGCGCTCCGAGAGCCTTAGGATCGCTGGCAACGAGATGGATCAGGCCATCATCCGTTACGTGCGGCAAAAGTACAACCTCCTCATCGGGGAGCGCACCGCCGAGGAGCTCAAGATCCAGCTGGGGCGGGCTAAGATCCTTCCCGGGGAGGAGAAGGAGGTGGCCGAGGTGCGGGGCCGGGACCTCATCACCGGCCTTCCCCGCACGGCGGAGATCCCCGCCGAGGACGTGGCCGAGGCCTTGAAGGAGCCGTTGGACAAGATCTTCCAGGGGGTGAAGGCGGTTTTGGAAACCACGCCCCCCGAGCTGGCCTCGGATATTTACGAGAGGGGCATTCTTCTAACCGGCGGCGGGGCCCTTCTAAAGAACCTGGATGTGGCCTTGCAGGAGGCCACGGGGGTGCCCGTGGTGGTGGCGGAAAACCCCATTGAGGCGGTGGCCTTGGGCACGGGTAAGGCCTTGGAGATGCTCCACGTGCTGGAGGACACCATCCTGTCTTCGGACGATGTGCTGAAGAGGTGAGCTGTGGAGATCGGGGAGATCCTTGCCCTCCTGCCCCATCGCTACCCTTTTTTGCTCATCGACCGGGTCCTTCACGCCGACGAGAAGACCTTCCGGGCCCTGAAGAACGTGACCTTTAACGAACCCCACTTCCAGGGGCATTTTCCCGGCTACCCCATCATGCCGGGGGTGTTGATCCTCGAGGCCATGGCCCAGGCGGCGGTGGGCACCATCGCCAAGCAGCCGGGTTTCAAGCCCGGAGGCCTAGTCTTTTTGGTGGGGGTGGAGGAGGCCCGCTTCAAAAAGCCCGTGGTGCCGGGGGATACCCTGATCCTGGAGGGGGAGCTCCTCCTCTTCCGCCGGGGCCTGGGCAAGGTGGCGGTTAGGGCCTTGGTGGAGGGGGAGGAAAGGGCCAGCGCCCGTTTAAGCTTCGTGGTCCGGGAGGGTGCGGAGTAGGGTGGCGCTGAACCCCAGGAAGTCGGGAAGCCGTTCCTCCAGGATTTGGCGCAGGATGGGGAGGGAAAGGGCTTGGTAGTCATGCACCGCCACATTGGGAAAGCCCACCATGGCCTGCATCCGCTGGGAGAGGCTTGGGGAGATCAGCCCGGCTTTTTCCAACAAAACAAAGGCTTCCCGTGAGGTTTGGGGTAAACCCAGGCGCCTAAGCCGCACCACATGCATGGCCATGTCTATGGCGGCTTCGCAGGCTCGGAGCAAGTTGAGAACGATGGCGTCCTGACGGGAGTAGTTGGTTTCCAGCTCCCTTTCATGCCCGCGGTATTCCTCCTCGATGCGCCTTAAGCAACGCTCGATGGTGGCGGCCTTTTGTAGGAGGACCTCATCCATAGACTTTTCCCCGTCTCTGAATATCCCGGAGGATTTCCGCTCTTTCCTCGTTGAGGCGGGCGTAGGCCTTAAGGGCGAGGTCCAGGAAGCGGTCCGCCTCGAGGCTCTTTCGATACAGGGGTTCGCCAAAAGCGGCCACCTGCGCCTGTAGGGGAAGGGAGGCCTGGCGAAGGTCTATCAGGTCCACTTCCCGCCCTACAAGAAGGCTCAAGGGGGCACGCAGGGCAAAGAGGTGCTCCGGAGGGTAAGGCTTGGGGCCCAGGATGGCCAGATCCAGGTCGCTTTCTGGGGTCAAAAGGCCTTGGGCTCCGGAGCCAAAGAGGTAGACCCCGAGGGGATCCAGCTCTTCCACCAGAAGGCGGATGGCTTCTTTAAGCCTTTCCACTTCCCTTAGGGTATCATCTTTCCTTGTGGCGGACCTCATGGCCTACCTGAAGCGGGCCCGGGGGGGACGGGTGGTGGAAACGGGCTTCCTGGACCCGGAGGAGCAGGCCCTTCTGGAGGAAAAGGCCCGGGGGGAGGGACTTAAGGTGGCCTTTTTCGGGGGGTTCCCCCTGGCGGAGAGGAGGCTTGCGGTGCTTTATCCCCCGGAGGTCCCCTCCGTTCACGACCCGGTGGAGGTGGTCTTCCTGGAGAAGGAGCCCCCGGATCTGGGGGAGGCCATGGGGGACTTGGAGGCCTTTGGGGAGGGTTACCTGGTGGCGGTGTCCGCCAAGGGAAGGAGGGCCTTGGAGGAGGCGGGCTACACCCTTTTCCCACCCCCGGAGGGGGCCTTAAGGGCCACCAGCGAACGGGTGCGGACCCTGGTGGTGCCCTCTTTGCGGGTGGATGCCGTGGGGGCTAAGGGCTTCGGGGTCTCCCGCAGCTACTTCGTCCAGGGGGTGAGGGCGGGGAAGGTGCGGCTTAGGGGCAAGGTGGCCTCCCCCAAGGAGGAGATGGCCCCCGGGGACACCCTTTTGGCGGAGGGCTTGGGGAGCCTGAGGCTCTTGGAGGTACTTGGCGAAACCAGGCGGGGAAACTATAAAATCAAGGTGGAGGTGGAACGGTAGGGGCAAAAGGCAAGGGTCGGGTAGGCTTGACGGTTTAGGGGATTGCCCTATAAACTAAGGTTTGTGCTCTTTGGTTGGGCCAAGGGAGCACGGTAAGAGCCAGCCGCCGCGGGGCGCCAGGTCCCGCGGAAGAACCCTGTTAGCTTACCTCGGGCGGCCCGCTTTCCCATCCTTGAGGTGACGCATGGAGATCAAGCGGTTCGGTCGCATCCGAGAGGTTATACCCCTTCCCCCTTTGACGGAAATCCAAGTGGAATCCTACAAGAGGGCCCTTCAGGCCGATGTTCCCCCGGATAAGCGGGAAGACGTGGGCATCCAGGCGGCCTTCAAGGAGACCTTCCCCGTGGAGGAGGGGGACAAGGGCAGGGGCGGTTTGGTCCTGGACTTCCTGGAGTACCGCATCGGGGAGCCTCCCTTTTCCCAGGACGAGTGCCGGGAGAAGGACCTAACCTACCAGGCTCCCCTCTATGCCCGCCTCCAGCTCATCCACAAGGACACGGGCCTCATCAAGGAGGACGAAGTTTTCCTGGGCCACATCCCCCTCATGACCGAGGACGGCTCCTTCATCATCAACGGGGCCGACCGGGTGATCGTTTCCCAGATCCACCGCTCCCCGGGGGTCTACTTCACCCCGGATCCCGCCCGCCCCGGGCGGTTTGTGGCCAGCATCATCCCCTTGCCCAAGCGGGGACCCTGGATTGACCTGGAGGTGGAGCAAAACGGCACCGTCTCCATGAAGGTCAACAAGCGCAAGTTCCCCCTCATCCTCCTCCTTAGGGTCCTGGGCTACGACGCCGAGACCCTGAACCGGGAGCTTGGGGCCTACGGGGAGTTTCTGGGGGGCCTTCTGGACGAGGCGGTGCTTGCCATGCGCCCGGAGGAGGCCCTGGTTCGTCTCTTCACCCTGCTCCGTCCCGGCGATCCTCCCAAGAAGGACAAGGCCCTGGCCTACCTCTTTGGCCTTTTGGCGGACCCAAGGCGGTACGACCTGGGGGAGGCGGGGCGGTACAAGGCGGAGGAAAAGCTGGGCGTGCGTCTTTCCGGCCGCACCCTGGCGCGCTTTGAGGACGGGGAGTTTAAGGACGAGATCTTCCTGCCTACCCTGCGTTACCTCTTCGCCCTCATGGCCGGGGTTCCCGGGCACGAGGTGGACGACATCGACCACCTGGGCAACCGCCGCATCCGTACCGTAGGGGAGCTCATGGCTGACCAGTTCCGGGTGGGCCTAAGCCGCTTGGCCCGGGGGGTGCGGGAGAGGATGGTGATGGGCTCCCCTGATACCCTTACCCCGGCCAAGCTGGTGAACAACCGGCCCCTCGAGGCGGCCATCCGGGAGTTCTTCAGCCGTAGCCAGCTTTCCCAGTTCAAGGACGAGACCAACCCCCTTTCCTCCTTGCGCCACAAGCGGCGCATCTCCGCTTTGGGTCCTGGGGGCCTCACCCGGGAGCGGGCGGGGTTTGATGTGCGGGACGTGCACCGCACCCACTATGGCCGCATCTGCCCGGTGGAGACCCCGGAAGGCGCCAACATCGGCCTCATCACCTCCCTGGCTGCCTACGCCCGGGTGGACGAGCTGGGCTTCATCCGCACCCCCTACCGCCGGGTGAGGAATGGGGTGGTCACCGACGAGGTGGTCTACATGACCGCCACCGAGGAGGACCGGTACACCATTGCCCAGGCCAACACACCCCTCGAGGGGAACCGTATCGCCACCGACCGGGTGGTGGCCCGGCGCCGGGGTGAGCCGGTGATAGTGGGCCCAGAGGAGGTGGAGTTCATGGACGTGAGCCCCAAGCAGGTCTTCTCCGTGAACACCAACCTCATCCCCTTCCTGGAGCACGACGACGCCAACCGGGCCCTCATGGGTTCCAACATGCAGACCCAGGCGGTGCCCCTCATCCGGGCCCAGGCCCCGGTGGTGATGACGGGCCTTGAGGAGCGGGTGGTGCGGGATTCCCTGGCTGCGGTCTACGCCGAGGAGGACGGGGAGGTGGTGGCGGTGGATGGCCGCCGCATCGCCGTGCGCTATGAGGATGGCCGCTTGGTGGAATACGCCTTGCGCCGCTTCGTGCGCTCCAACCAGGGCACCACCTTGGACCAGCGTCCCCGGGTAACCGTGGGCCAGAAGGTGAAGAAGGGGGACCTCCTGGCGGATGGCCCGGCCTCCGAGGGAGGCTTCCTGGCCCTGGGGCAAAACGTCCTGGTGGCCATCATGCCCTTTGACGGCTACAACTTTGAGGACGCCATCGTCATCAGCGAAGAGCTTTTAAAGCGGGACTTCTACACCTCCATCCACATCGAGCGCTACGAAATCGAGGCCCGGGACACCAAGTTGGGTCCGGAGCGGATCACCCGGGATATCCCCCACCTCTCCGAGGCGGCCCTGAGGGACCTGGACGAGGAGGGGGTGGTCCGCATCGGGGCCGAGGTGAAGCCCGGGGATATCCTGGTGGGCCGCACCAGCTTCAAGGGGGAGCAGGAACCCTCCCCGGAGGAGAGGCTTCTGCGCTCCATCTTCGGGGATAAGGCCCGGGATGTGAAGGACACCTCCCTCCGGGTGCCCCCGGGCGAGGGAGGCATCGTGGTGGGTACCCTCCGCCTGCGCCGTGGGGACCCCGGGGTGGAGCTGAAACCGGGGGTGCGGGAGGTGGTGCGGGTCTACGTGGCGCAAAAGCGCAAGCTCCAGGTGGGGGACAAGCTGGCCAACCGCCACGGGAACAAGGGGGTGGTGGCCAAGATCCTCCCCGTGGAGGACATGCCCCACCTGCCGGACGGCACCCCCGTGGACATCATCCTGAACCCCTTGGGCGTGCCAAGCCGTATGAACCTGGGCCAGATCCTGGAAACCCATCTGGGCCTGGCGGGCTTCTTCCTGGGCCAGCGCTACATCTCCCCGGTTTTTGACGGGGCCACGGAGCCCGAGATCAAGGCCCTTTTGGCCGAAGCCTTTGACCTTTACTTCGGCAAGCGGAAGGCCGAGGGTTTTGGGGTGGACAAGAGGGAGCTCGAGGTCCTGGCCCGGGCGGAGAAGCTGGGTCTGGTGAGCCCTGGCAAGAGCCCGGAGGAGCAGCTTCGGGAGCTTTTCATCCAGGGCAAGGTGGTTCTCTACGACGGCCGCTCCGGCGAGCCCATCGAGGGCCCCATCGTGGTGGGGCAGATGTTCATCATGAAGCTCTACCACATGGTGGAGGACAAGATGCACGCCCGCTCCACCGGCCCCTACTCCCTCATCACCCAGCAGCCTCTGGGCGGTAAGGCCCAGTTCGGCGGCCAGCGCTTCGGGGAGATGGAGGTATGGGCCCTCGAGGCTTACGGAGCCGCCCACACCCTACAGGAGATGCTCACCATAAAGTCCGACGACATCGAGGGCCGCAATGCCGCCTACGAGGCCATCATCAAGGGGGAGGACGTGCCCGAGCCCAGCGTGCCCGAGTCCTTCCGCGTGCTGGTAAAGGAGCTTCAGGCCTTGGCCCTGGATGTGCAGACCCTGGACGAACGGGATAACCCTGTGGACATCTTTGAGGGCCTGGCGTCTAAGCGGTAAGCCGCACCGCAGAAGCGGAATTGCTCTTAAGTGGAGGAGGAATGAAAAAGGAAGTTCGCAAGGTCCGCATCGCTCTGGCCTCTCCGGAAAAGATCCGTTCCTGGAGCTACGGGGAGGTGGAGAAGCCCGAAACCATCAACTACCGCACCCTGAAGCCCGAAAGGGATGGGCTTTTCGACGAGCGCATCTTCGGTCCCACCAAGGACTACGAGTGCGCCTGCGGCAAGTACAAGCGCCAGCGCTTTGAGGGGAAGGTGTGCGAGCGCTGTGGGGTGGAGGTCACCAAGAGCATCGTGCGCCGCTACCGCATGGGGCACATCGAACTGGCCACCCCGGCGGCCCACATCTGGTTTGTGAAGGATGTGCCCTCCAAGATCGGCACCCTCCTGGACCTTTCCGCCACCGAGCTGGAGCAGGTCCTCTACTTCAGCAAGTACATCGTCTTGGACCCCAAGGGGGCGGTGCTGAATGGGGTACCCGTGCAGAAGCGCCAACTCCTCACGGACGAGGAGTACCGGGAGCTCCGCTACGGCAAGCAGGAAACCTACCCCCTGCCCCAAGGGGTGGATGCCCTGGTCAAGGACGGCGAGGTGGTGGTAAAGGGGCAGGAGCTCGCCCCCGGGGTGGTGAGCCGCATGGATGGGGTGGCCCTCTACCGCTTCCCCCGGCGGGTGCGGATCGACTACCTGCGCAAGGAGCGGGCGGGCCTCCGCCTTCCCCTTTCCGCCTGGGTGGAGAGGGAGGGTTACAAACCGGGGGAGGTCCTGGCCGAACTCCCCGAGCCCTACCTCTTCCGGGCGGAGGAGGAGGGGGTGGTGGAGCTTAAGGAGCTCGAGGAGGGCTACCTTCTCACCCTCCTCAAGGACGAGGAGGCTGTGGCCCGCTACTTCCTGCCCGTGGGGTTGACCCCCTTGGTGGTCCACGGGGAGGTGGTGGAGAAGGGCCAGCCCCTGGCCGAGGGGCGGGGTCTTTTGCGCATGCCTCGCCACATGACCGCCAAGGAGGTGGAGGCGGAGGAGGAAGGGGATACCGTCTACCTCACCTTCTTCCTGGAGTGGACGGAACCCAAGGACTATGCGGTGGCCCCCCACATGAACGTGGTGGTGCCGGAGGGGGCCCGTGTCCAGGCGGGGGAGAAGGTGGTGGCGGCCATCGACCCCGAGGAGGAGGTGATCGCCGAGGCCGAGGGCATCGTTCACCTGCACGAGCCTGCCAGCATTGTGGTGATGAAGGCCCGCCTCTACCCCTTTGAGGAGGACGTGGAGGTGACCACTGGGGACCGGGTGGCCCCCGGGGATGTCCTGGCCGACGGCGGCAGGGTCAGGAGCGAGATCTACGGCCGGGTGGAGGTGGACCTGGTCCGGAACGTGGTGCGGGTGGTGGAATCCTACGACATCGACGCCCGCATGGGGGCTGAGGCCATCCAGGCCCTTTTGAAGGAGCTGGACCTGGAGAAGCTGGAGGCCGAGCTCTTGGAGGAGATGAAGCACCCCTCCCGGGCCCGGCGGGCCAAGGCCAGGAAGCGCCTCGAGGTGGTCCGGGCCTTCCTGGACTCCGGCAACCGCCCGGAGTGGATGATCCTCGAGGCGGTGCCCGTGCTTCCCCCCGACCTCCGCCCCATGGTCCAGGTGGACGGCGGCCGCTTCGCCACCAGCGACCTCAACGACCTCTACCGCCGCCTCATCAACCGCAACAACCGCTTGAAGAAGCTCCTGGCCCAGGGAGCCCCGGAGATCATCATCCGCAACGAGAAGCGCATGCTCCAGGAGGCGGTGGATGCGGTCATCGACAACGGCCGCCGCGGCTCCCCCGTTACCAACCCGGGCTCCGAACGGCCTCTTAGGAGCCTCACCGACATCCTCTCCGGCAAGCAAGGCCGCTTCCGCCAGAACCTTTTGGGCAAGCGGGTGGACTACTCGGGGCGGAGCGTGATCGTGGTGGGTCCCCAGCTCAAGCTCCACCAGTGCGGCCTGCCCAAGCGCATGGCCCTGGAGCTCTTCAAGCCCTTCCTCCTCAAGAAGATGGAGGAAAAGGGCATTGCCCCCAACATCAAGGCGGCCCGCAGGATGCTGGAAAGGCAGCGGGACATCAAGGATGAGGTGTGGGACGCCCTTGAGGAGGTCATCCACGGCAAGGTGGTCCTCTTAAACCGCGCTCCCACCCTCCACCGCCTGGGCATCCAGGCCTTCCAGCCGGTTTTGGTGGAAGGCCAGTCCATCCAGCTCCACCCCCTGGTCTGCGAGGCCTTTAACGCCGACTTCGACGGGGACCAGATGGCGGTGCACGTGCCCCTTTCCTCCTTCGCCCAGGCGGAGGCCCGCATCCAGATGCTCTCCGCCCACAACCTCCTCTCCCCGGCCTCCGGGGAGCCTTTGGCCAAGCCCAGCCGGGACATCATCCTGGGGCTTTACTACATCACCCAGGTGCGCCGGGAGAAGAAGGGGGCGGGCCGGGAGTTCGCCACGGTGGAGGAGGCCCTGGCTGCCTACGACCGGGGCGAGGTGGCCTTGAACGCCCCCATCAAGGTGGCGGGCAAGGAGACCAGCGTGGGCCGCTTGAAGTTCATCTTTTCCAACCCTGACGAGGCCCTTTTGGCGGTGGCCCATGGTTTCCTGGACTTGCAGGATGTGGTCACGGTGCGCTACCTGGGCAAGCGCCTGGAAACCAGCCCAGGCCGGGTCCTCTTCGCCCGCATCGTGGGCGAGGCGGTGGGGGACGAGAAGGTGGCCCAGGAGCTTATCCAGATGGATGTGCCCCAGGAGAAGAACTCCTTGAAGGACCTGGTCTACCAGTCCTTCTTGCGCCTAGGGGTCGAGAAGACCGCAAGGCTTCTGGATGCCCTCAAGTACTACGGCTTTACCTTTTCCACCACCAGCGGGATCACCATCGGCATCGACGACGCCATCATTCCCCCCGAGAAGCAGAAGTACCTGGAGGAAGCCGACAGGAAGCTTAGGCAGATCGAGCAGGCCTACGAGATGGGCTTCCTCACCGACCGGGAGCGTTACGACCAGGTGATCCAGCTCTGGACCGAAACCACGGAGAAGGTCACCCAGGCCGTTTTCAAGAACTTTGAGGAGAACTACCCCTTCAACCCCCTCTATGTGATGGCCCAGTCCGGGGCCCGGGGTAACCCCCAGCAGATCCGCCAGCTTTGCGGTATGCGGGGCCTCATGCAAAAGCCCTCGGGGGAGACCTTCGAGGTGCCGGTGCGCTCCTCCTTCCGGGAAGGCCTCACCGTGCTGGAGTACTTCATCTCCAGCCACGGGGCCCGGAAGGGTGGAGCGGACACCGCCCTTAGGACCGCGGACTCGGGCTACCTCACCCGGAAGCTGGTGGACGTGGCCCACGAGATCGTGGTGCGGGAGGCGGACTGCGGCACCACCAACTTTATCTCCGTCCCCCTCTTCCAGCCCGACGAGGTGACCCGCACCCTGCGCCTCAGGAAGCGCTCGGACATTGAGTCCGGCCTCTATGGCCGCGTTCTGGCCCGGGATGTGGAGGTTCTGGGCCAACGCTTGGAGGAAGGGCACTACCTGACCCTCGAGGACGTGGGGCTCATCATCAAGGCGGCGGAGGCCGGGGAGATCAAGGAGGTGCCCGTGCGTAGCCCCCTCACCTGCCAGACCCGCTACGGGGTGTGCCAGAAGTGCTACGGCTACGACCTTTCCATGGCCAGGCCCGTGTCCATCGGGGAAGCGGTGGGGGTGGTGGCGGCGGAGTCCATCGGCGAGCCCGGCACCCAGCTCACCATGCGCACCTTCCACACGGGTGGCGTGGCGGTGGGCACCGATATCACCCAGGGTCTGCCCCGGGTCATCGAGCTCTTTGAGGCCCGCAGGCCCAAGGCC
Organism: Thermus antranikianii DSM 12462; assembly: GCF_000423905.1. Taxonomy (NCBI): domain Bacteria; kingdom Thermotogati; phylum Deinococcota; class Deinococci; order Thermales; family Thermaceae; genus Thermus; species Thermus antranikianii. The sequence goes on from NZ_AUIW01000009.1 coordinate 59,748, forward strand.
AAGGCGGTGATCTCCGAGATCGACGGGGTGGTGCGCATCGAGGAAACCGAGGAGAAGCTTTCCGTCTTCGTGGAGTCCGAGGGCTTCTCCAAGGAGTACAAGCTTCCCAAGGATGCCCGCCTGGTGGTGAAGGATGGGGATTACGTGGAGGCGGGCCAGCCTTTGACCCGCGGGGCCGTGGATCCCCACCAGCTTCTGGAGGCCAAGGGCCCCGAGGCGGTGGAGCGCTACCTGGTGGACGAGATCCAGAAGGTCTACCGGGCTCAGGGGGTGAAGCTCCACGACAAGCACATCGAGATCGTGGTGCGGCAGATGCTCAAGTACGTGGAGGTCACCGACCCCGGGGATAGCCGTCTGCTGGAGGGCCAGGTCCTGGAGAAGTGGGACGTGGAGGCCCTGAACGAGCGGCTCATCGCCGAGGGCAAGACCCCGGTGGCCTGGAAGCCCCTCCTCATGGGGGTCACCAAGAGCGCCCTTTCCACCAAGAGCTGGCTTTCCGCCGCCAGCTTCCAGAACACCACCCATGTGCTCACCGAGGCGGCCATCGCCGGCAAGAAGGACGAGCTCATCGGTCTCAAGGAAAACGTCATCCTGGGCCGCTTGATCCCTGCGGGGACGGGGAACGATTACGTGCGCTTTACCCAGGTGGTGGACAAAAAGACCCTCAAGGCCATCGAGGAGGCCAGGAAGGAAGCGGTGGAGGCCAAGGAGAAGGAGCCTGCCCTTCGCCGCCCCGGCCGCCGCGAGCAGCCTGGGAAGCAGGCCTAAGGCCACCCCACCCTGGCTTTGCCAGGGTGGGGGCTCCTAAGCGCCGCCCCCAGAAGGGCTTTTGCGCCATAATGGGCCCATGCTGGCGCGGATCTACACCGCCTTTCGCCAGGTGGGGGAGGATCTCTTCCACCAAAGGCTCATCTCCGCCACCGCGGGCAACTTTTCCGTGCGCACCAAGGAGGGCTTCCTCATCACCAAAAGTGGGGCGCAGAAGGCCCGCCTCACCCCGGAGGACCTGGTGGAGGTGCCCCTCGAGGGCCCCTTTCCGGAAGGGGCCAGCGTGGAGAGCGTGATCCACCGGGAGGTGTACCGGGCGACCCCGGCCCGGGCCATCGTCCACGCCCATCCCCGGGTGGCGGTGGCCCTTTCCTTGCATTTGGACCGGATTGTTCCCCTGGACCTCGAGGGCCAGTACTACCTGAAGGAGGTTCCCGTGCTTGCCCCCAAGACCACAAGCGCCACCCTGGAGGCTGCTCTGGCCGTGGCGGAGGGCCTTAAGGGGCACCGGGCCTGCCTTTTAAGGGGCCACGGGGCCTTTGCCATAGGGCTTAAGGAGAGGCCGGAGGAAGCCCTTCTGGAGGCCTATAGCCTCCTCACCACCTTGGAGGAGAGCGCGGAGATCCTCTTGTACCACCGCCTTTGGGGGAAGGGATGAGGGTACTCTTTGTGGAGGGCAAGGAAAAGGAGGTCCTTTTAGACTTGGCCCGGGAGCTTCCCCATCCCTACTGGCTGCTTGCGGGGGAAGGGATTTGGCTTTTGGAGGTGTTTGGCGCCGGGGAGGAAGCCATGGCCAAGGCCAGGGCCCTGCCCGGGGTTAAGGTTTGGGCCTTTACCCTGCAGGATGGGGTAGTCTATAGGGGATGCGGGAAGAAATCGGCTACATCCCCGTAGGGGAGGCGGAGCTTTACGTGGAGGACGTGGGGGACGAGCATGCCCCGGCCCTCCTGGTCCTTCACGGAGGGCCTGGGGGGAACGCCTACGCCTTGAGGGAAGGGCTTCAGGACTACCTGGAGAATTTCCGGGTCATCTACTTCGACCAGCGGGGTTCTGGCCGGAGCCTGGAGCTTCCCCAGGACCCCAGGCTTTTCACCATAGATGCCCTGGTGGAGGATACCGTGGCCCTGGCCGAGGCCTTGGGGCTGGAGCAGTTTCATCTTCTGGCCCACGGCTTCGGAGCCCTGGTGGCCTTGGAGCTCCTCCGCCGCTACCCGGAGGTCCTGGGGGCGGTGCTCCTTTCCCCCTGGGTGAGCTTCCCCTGGCTTTCCGCAAGGCTTGCGGAGGCGGCGGGACTTGAGCCTTTGGCCGATCCCGAGGCGAACCTGAGGGCGGCCTTGGAGAAGGCGGAGCCCAAGTTCCTCTTCGACCGCCTCATGTTTCCCACCCCCCATGGCCGCCTGGAGTACGAGTGGGTGGTGGAGGGTTCGGGCATCCTGGGGCCGGATACCCCGGCCTTGGCCTTTTGGAAAAACGGTCTCTGGCGGCTAGACTACACTCCGTACCTCTCCCCAAGCCGCAAGCCGGTGGCCCTGGTGGTGGGGGAGAAGGACGGTACCAGCTACCCCTATGCCGAGGAGGTGGCGGAGCGCCTCAAAGCCCCTATCCGGGTGATATCTGGGGCTGGGCACTACCCCTGGATCGACCAGCCCGAGGCTTTTGGCGAGGCCTTCCGGGAGAGCCTCGAGGGCCTGCTGGCTCCCCGGAGGGTGTGAGGGATGCCCTTCCAGGGCCGGAAAGGGTGGTAAACTCAGGGCGTCACCGGGGGTGCCCTCTTATGGGGCTGAGAGATACCCTTGGAACCTGATCCGGGTAATGCCGGCGTAGGGAAGGTGACCAAGGCCCCTCCCGGTGACAAGGAGGGGTTTTATGTTAAGGATTTTTGCCCTGCTGGTTCTTCTGGCCTTCGGCTTCGCCCAGGAGGTCACCGTCCTCACCCACAGCAGCTTTTCCCTGGATAAGGGTCTTATCGCCCGGTTTGAGCGGGAAACCGGCCTGAAGCTCCGCTTCCTCAAGGGGGGGGATGCCGGGGAGACCCTAAACCGGGCCATCCTCACCAAGGGAGCCCCCATCGCCGACGTGATCTATGGCTTTGACAACACCTTCCTCTCCCGGGCCCTCGAGGCGGACATCCTCTTGCCCTACCGTAGCCCCGAGATCCGGAACCTGAAGGCTACCTTGCTTCTGGACCCTACCTTCCGCGCCCTTCCCGTGGACTACGGTTGGGTGAGCCTGAACTACGACCGGGCCTACTTCAAGGACCGTCCCTTGCCCAAGGCTCCCGCCGACCTCACCCGGCCTGAGTACGCCAGGCTTCTGGTGGTGCAAAACCCCGCCACCAGCTCCCCGGGTCTGGCCTTCCTCATGGCCACGGTGGCCCGCTTCGGCGAGGATGGCTACCTGGACTTCTGGGCCAAGCTCAGGGACGGAGGGGTGCGGGTGACCAAGGGGTGGAGCGAGGCCTACTACACCCACTTCACCCTTTACAAGGGGGATAGGCCCCTGGTGGTCTCCTACACCACCAGCCCCGCCGCCGAGGTCTACTATTCCGAGGGGAAGTACCGGGAGCCGCCCACGGGGAACCTGTTCCCCGAGCTGGCCTTCTTCCAGGTGGAATTCGTGGGGATCCTGAAGGGGACCAAGAACCTGGAGGGGGCCAGGAAGGTGGTGGACTGGCTCCTTTCCAAGCCGGTCCAGGAGAACCTTCCCACGGAGATGTGGATGTACCCGGCCCGCCGGGATGCCAGGCTCCCTGAGGTCTTCCGCTTCGCGCCTGAGCCCCTTGGGAGCGTGCGTATGGACCCCAGGGCCATGGCCCAAAACCGGGAGCGCTGGATCGAGGAGTGGACCAAGGTGGTCCTCCAGGGGCAAAGCCCCGAAGCGGTGCGCCAGGGCAGGCGGTAGCGCCTTCCTCAGGCTGGGAAGGTCCGGGGCCTTCCGCCGGGCGGCTTGGGGGTTAGGCTTAGGGGGATGGCCTACGGAGGCTTTTTCGTCCTCCTCTTCCTGGGCCTGGCCCTCTTCTACCCCCTTTCCCGCATCCTGGCCCTGGGGGTAGGGGAGGGGTTTGCCCGGGCCCTGGCGAACCCCTACTACTGGGAGCGCTACCTCTGGAGCCTGGAGTATGGGCTTCTTTCCGCCCTCTTCACCTTGTCCCTGGCCCTGCCCCTGGCCTTCCTCTTCCGCCGTCGCTTTCCCCTTAGGGGGGTTTTCCTGGCTCTTTCCACCTTGCCCTTTGTCCTGCCCACCCCGGTGGTGGCCCTAGGGTTTTTAGCCCTCCTGGGCCCCAGGGGACTTTTGGGGGTGGACCTTTACGGCACCAGGGCCATCCTCCTCCTGGCCGCCATCTTTTACAACCTAGGCCTCGCCCTCAGGATCCTCCTGCCGGTGGCCTTGAACCTGGAGGGCCCCTTGCAGGCGGCCCGGGTCCTGGGGGCCTCGAGCCCCAGGGCTTTTCTAAGGGTAGGGCTTCCCCTCCTCCTCCCCGCCTTGGGTTCTGCGGGGCTTTTGGTGTTCATCTACGCCTTTTCCGCCTTCGGGGTCCCTCTCCTCCTGGGGGGGCCCCGGTACGCCACCCTCGAGGTGGAGGTCTACACCCTCTTGGCCTACCGCCTGGCCTTCCCCGAGGCCAGCGCCCTCATGTTTTTGGAGATCCTCACCCTGGGCCTCGCCGTGGCCCTCTACCTGCGCCTCCGGCCCTACCCCCTGTCCCCCGGAGGGCTTCTTCCCCCTCCTCCTTGGGCGTATACCCTGGGCCTAGGTGTCCTCTTTCTCCTCCTTTTTGCCCCCTTGTGGGGGCTGTTTCTGCGCCTGGACCTAGGGGCCTTGGCCTCCGCCTGGGCCTCGGAGGACTTCACCCCCCTTTCCATGGCCTTGGGGAATAGCCTCCGCTTCACCCTCTTGGCCCTGGCCCTGGCGCTTCCTTTGGGAATAGCTTATGCCGCAACGGCCCGCCGGAGCCCCCTCATGGACCTCTTGGGGCTTTTCCCCCTCATGGTGAGCCCGGTGGCCGTGGGCCTCGGCTACCTTTTGGCTTACCCGGACCTCCGGGGCTCCTTGCTCCTTTTGCTTGCCGCCTATGCCCTTTTGGCCTACCCCCTCCTTGCCCGGGCCCTCCTGCCTGCCTTGAGAAGCCTTTCCCCAAGCCTCCTCGAGGCGGCCCGGGTCCTGGGGGCCACACCCCTTCGGGCGTTTTTGCGGGTGGAGGTCCCCTTGGTCTTTCCCGCCCTGCAATCCGGGCTGGCCCTGGCCTTGGCGGCCATTTTGGGGGAGTTTGGGGCCACCCTGGTGCTTTGGCGGCCCGAGTGGACCACCCTGACCCTGGCCATCTACGAGCGCCTGGGCCGGCCCGGGGAGGCCCCCTTCCGAGAGGCCTTGGCCATAGCCGCCCTTCTGGCCCTTCTCTCGGGGCTTGCCTTCTATCTCCTGGACCGGGGAAGGGGACGGGTGGGTTAGAGGTACGTGCTCCTTGCCTGGATGGAGTAGCCTGGCGGCTGGGATGGGGGGCCCTCTAAGGGGGATGGGGGTGGCTTTTGGGTGGTGCTGGGGTTTGGGGAGAGGGGTGCCCTGTGCCTGGAGGGCTTTGAGCTGGTGGTCTACCCAGGCGCGAGTAGCCACTGGGCTAGCTCCAGGGAAGGGCGTCGTTTGCATCTCTCGAGGGGGGTGCAGGGTATTATGGGGGTTGTGAAGAAGGCGGCCTTGGGGGCAAACCCAACCCTTCGGACTAGCGGAACCCAAACCCTACTCCGAGGCTTGTTGTTGTTGGAGAAGGTGGGTGAGGGAGTGCGTGACTTACCCACTTTGGCAAGCTCTCTTGGGCTTAGCCGCAGCACCACCTACCGTATACTCTCGGCCTTGGTGCGGGCAGGTTACTTGGTGCACGAACCCAAGATTGGCTACCGCTTGGGGCCCCAGCTCATCCGCTTAGGGTTCAAGGCCTATGGCCAGCTGCAGCTTCCGATTTTGGCCCGCCCCCACCTGGAGAGGCTTCGGGATGCCACGAATGAAACGGTTCATTTGGCGATTCGAGAGGGTGCAGAGGTGATTTATATTGATAAAGTTCCCGGGCGCCGGGAGCTCCAGCTAGCCAGCCAGATTGGGTCGCGGTTTCCTGCTCAATCCACGGCCTTGGGAAAGGCTATACTGGCTTGGCTACCTGAGGAGGAGGCTCGTAGGGCTTTTGTGCCTGGGTTGAAGCGCACGGAAAGAACGATTGCTGAATGGGAGTTGTTCCTGGACGAGCTCAAGCGGACCCGGCAGCGGGGATACGCCTTGGATATGGAAGAAAATGAAACGGGGGTGAGGTGTGTGGCAGCGCCCATCTTCAACGGCCGGGGTGAGCCGGTCGCGGCTGTGAGCGTTTCCACGGCCTCCATTTACTTGGACGACACCAGGGTTCCTGAAGTGGCCCACATGGTTCAGCAGGTTGCCCAAGCGATCAGCCGTGAGCTAGGGAGTTGACGATGGCTTTGGCTTTGCGAATGTTTTGACAAATGGTTTCGTAGCTTCCTTTTAGCAGCCAACTACCGCCGCAAGCTATGACGTTGGGTAGAGAGCAATAGGCTGCGAGGTTTTTTTCGTTTATGCCCCCTGTGGGTAGAAAGCGAGCCTCAGGCATGACTTCTGCATACATTGCCAGTACCTTACTTCCCTGAAAGGGCTCAGCTGGGAAGAATTTTAGGATCGATAGCCCGCGACTCAGCGCCAGTTCCACTTCCTGGGGAGTAAGGACGCCAGGCAGATAGGGTATGTTGTGCTCGCGTGCAAAGAGGGCTATATCGTTGCTATAGGCGGGGGAAACGAGGAACGACGCTCCCCTAGCCACAGCTTCCTTGGCGTGTTCGAGGGTGCGTATTGTTCCTGCGCCCACATAGAGTCCCCTATCCCTTAGGTAGTCCAGGGCTTCTAGGCCAAAGGGGGTCCGTAGGGTGATCTCTAGTATGGGGAGGCCCTCTTTTGCTAGCACATCTGCTAATTTCGAAAGATTCTCTACTTCCTCTCGCTTTTGTATGGTTAGGATTGGTAGAAGCCTGCTTTTGGAGAGCACGTCCATGAGGTGTTCCATGTTGGCGATGATAGCTCATCTGCCTTTTATCGTTCAACCTCTTGGGCGAATGGATCTCTCGTTACCGGGTTTGCCCTTCTAGTCCAGAGCCGTTCTCCTCTTTGCCCCGTGTTGCTGGAGGTTCTTCTAGGGTCCAGGTGTTGGCGGTTTGGTGCAGAACCTAGGTCCCGGGGTCCAGAGTGGGGGGCGTGATTTTGGGGTTTCAAACGGGGCAGCGGGAAAGGGTACTGCGAGGCGGGGTTCCATGGGCGCAGGTGGGGGCTAGCAGGTCCGAGAGGGGGCTTTTTGAAATCGGGCCTGTTGTTCAAGGCTTGGCGTGAGTTCCGCGAAAGGGGGTGGGGTAGGGATGGGGTTAGGTAGGCCTAATGCTCTTGACACTATGTGGAGCATTGTGTTATATAGTGAAACAAAGAGGAGAGGCGGTAAACAGAAGGGGGGATAAGGATGAGGAAGCGGCTCTTGGTTCTTTTAACCCTGGTCCTCGGGGTGGGAGTGGGCCTAGGCCAGACGTATACCCTGCGGTTTAATCACGTATTGGGACCAAACCACCCCTACCATGCCGGGTTCCAGACCTGGGCAGAGCGGGTGGCCCAAAGAACCAATGGGGATCTGAGGATTCTGGTTTTTCATAGCAGCCAGCTTGGTATAGAAGAAGATATCATAGAGCAGTTGCGTCAAGGTGTTCCCTTAGGGCAGAACACGGACGGGGCGCGCTTGGGTAACTATGTGCGGGAACTGGGTGTTTTCAACGGCCCCTATTTTGTGGATGATTACGCTGCTGTGGAACGGCTAGCGACCCTTCCCACAGTCCAAGGTTGGATTGAGAGGTTAGCCCAGCGGTACGGTATTCGTGTGGTTTGTTTCAACTGGGTACAGGGATATCGTCATTTCATGACCAACCGTCCCGTGCGTCGACCCGAGGATTTAAGAGGGCTTAGGATTCGTACTCCACCGGCCCCCGTGTGGCAGGAATCGGTCCGGGCTTTGGGTGCGACCCCCATTGCCCTGCCGTTCGGAGAAATCTACTCTGCCCTTCAGCAGAGGGCCATCGATGGGGTGGAATTGGTTTACGCCAACATACCGGACATGAGCCTATGGGAAGTCCTTCGGTATGTTAATGAGACCAAGCATTTCCTTCTCATCAACTTCCAGGTGGTTGGCGAAGCTTGGTACCAGCGTCTTCCTGCCAACTATCGTCAAATCCTTCGGGAGGAATGTGTACGGGCGGGGAGGGAGACTTCTCAGCGCATTTCCCGCGAAGAGGGACAGATCAGGGAGCTTGCTAAGCAGAGGGGTATGACCATCGTCACGGATGTTGACTTGAGTGCTTTCCGCAAGGCGGCTGAGGTGGCTTACCAGCGCTTGGGGCTTAAAACCATACGGGATGCTCTTTATCAGGCGTTGAAACGGTGAAAAGTCTCGTTAGGAGGCCGTAGGGCATGAGGGGCTGGTGGTCTTCTCTCCAAGGAGTGGAGGATGTTCTAGCGAAGATCTGCTTGCTCCTTTCCGCTTTGATTGTGTTTGCAGGAGGGGTAGGGCGCTTTGTCGGGCATCCGTTGGACTGGTCCATGGACTTTGCTACGTTTTGTTTTGCTTGGGCCACGTTTTTAGGAGCGGACCTAGCCTTTAAGGAGAATCGGCATGTCGCGGTGGAGATCCTGCTTGGTCGACTTCCCGAAGCGTATCAACGCTATGTTCGCACCTTGATATGGGGCCTCATTGTCCTTTTCCTCTGCGTGCTGATTGTCTACAGTGCCTTGGCTGCCTATCAGGTGCGCTTCCGTAGCTTTCAGGGGATCCAGGGTTTTAGCTATTCGTGGGTAATGCTAAGCGTGGCTGTAGGGAGCTTGCTCATGATGTTGACTGCTTTAAGGAGGCTACGTGAAGCGGGTAGAGGAGAATGATTATGTTGCTAATAAGCTTTTTGGTATTCCTGACGCTGCTCCTCTTGGGAATGCCCGTGGTTTTCGCTATAGGGATTGGGGGCCTAGTCTACTTCCTTACGCAGCCCGAACTTCAGCTGACTATGCCGGTGCAACTTGCACTGGCAGAAACCCAGAATTTTTCCCTGCTAGCCATTCCCACCTTCATCTTAGCTAGCAATCTCATGAACGAATTGGGTGTTACGCGGCGACTCCTGAGGGTTGCCTATGCCTTGACTAGCTTTGTGCGGGGTGGGTTGGCTCACGCAAGTATAATCCTTGGCTTCCTTATGGGCGGGGTTTCGGGGTCGGCTATAGCAGACGCCACCATGCAGGCCAGGCTTTTGGGGCCTGAGATGGTGCGTAAAGGTTTTTCCAAGGGTTTTATTGCAGCACTTCAAGGTTTTGCCGGCCTGTTGGCTGTAGCCATTCCTCCTAGCATTGGTCTAATTCTCTACGGAAGTATCGGCCAGGTGTCGATTGGCCAGCTTTTCGCCGGAGGAATTGGGCTAGGAGTGCTTATGGCTCTGATTTTCTTGTTCACGGTGACGATTTTGAGTTCGAAACTCCCAGCCAAAGAGGGTTCCTTTGATGGGGCCCAGATTTTGTATGCCCTTAGGGATGGTTTCTGGGCTGTACTATTTCCCCTGCTCCTCTTGGTCACCCTTCGCCTGGGTGTCTTTGTACCTTCCGAGGTGGGGTCTGCTGCGGTTGTATACGCTCTCCTCGTTGGCGTGGTTTATAGGGAGCTTTCCCTAGAGCGGATAGGTAGGGCTCTCTCCAACTCTGTCCGCGACGTGGGTATGGTTTCGTTCCTTATAGCCATGGCTGGGGTATTGGGGTACGGAATGAAGTGGGAGATGATTCCCCAGCAGGTTTCCAGATTTCTTGTCGGGGTAATAGAGGATCCTCAAGTTGCGTTGATTCTCATCCTAGTATCCCTTCTTTTGCTGGGAACGATTTTGGATTCGACGGTTATGATCATAATGCTTACCCCCATATTGGTGCCGGCCGCCAAGGCCCTTGGTATTGACCTGGTGTATTTTGGGGTGCTTATGGTCATGGCGTGCGCCATAGGCTTACTCACGCCACCCGTGGGGCTTTCCATGTACTCTGTCTGCTCAATTATGGGGTGTGGTATTCAGGAGTATGTTCGGGAGGGGTGGCCGTTGTTTGTGGCAGCCTTGACGACCCTGATTATCGCCCTTTTATTCCCCCAGGTAGTTCTCTTTTTGCCAGAAGTTCTTTTCAGGAGGTGAGTGCGATATGAAGCTAAAGGGGAAAAAAGCCCTAGTTATAGCTGCGGGGCAGGGAATCGGGAGGGCTATAGCCATTGCTTTCCGCGACGAGGGGGCCGAAGTGCTCGGAGCCACCTTGCACCCAGAGAAGCTTCAGGGCGTGGTCCCTGCAGTGCACTTAGATGCCACGAACAAGCGGGCGGTGTTTGAGCTTATAAATAGCCTGGAGAGGTTGGATATTTTGGTCAACGCTCAAGGTATTGTGCCCGTAGGGGGTATTATGGAGGCCACGGATGAAGATTGGGACCAAGCTTTCTTATTGAACGCGAAGAGCATTTTTTGGTCGATGCAGGCGGCTCTGCCTAAGTTGGCAGCTCAGGGGGGTGGCGCCGTGATCAATATCGCCTCGGTAGCTGCCTTTAAAATGGTTCCCAACCGCTTTATTTACACCGCCACCAAAGCAGCCGTTGTGGCTATGACCAAGGCAGCGGCTTTGGAGTTTGCTCCAGCGGGAGTACGGGTCAATGCGATTTGCCCGGGTACGGTGGACACCCCTTCTCTACGGGAGCGGGCGGGGGGTGAGGAGGGCCTGAGGGCGTTTGCCGAGCGTCAAGCTTTGAAGCGCTTGGGCCGTCCGGAAGAGATTGCAGCTTTGGCAGTTTACTTGGCTTCTGATGAGGGCTCTTTTGCCACGGGGAGCGTGTTTGTGGTCGATGGGGGCATGAGCCTATGATCACGTTGCCCGCGGAGGAACTTCGACGCTTCGCAGAAGGGGTTCTAAGGGCGGCTGGGGCGGATGAAGTTTCAGCACGTTCCACTTCACAGGTCTTGTTGGATGCGGACCTGAAGGGAATTCATAGTCATGGGTTGGTGCGCCTTCCTATCTATGTGCGCCGGCTTGAGCACGGGTTGGTTAACCCAGCTCCGTCCCCCCGGGTTCTTGATGAGCGTGGAGCTGTTGCCGTTATAGATGGGGATCATGGCTTGGGGCCAAGGGTAGGGTTATTTGCGGTAGAGAAGGCTAAGGAGTTGGCTAAAAGGGAGGGTGTGGGCGTAGTAGGGGTACGGCGAAGTTCCCACTTTGGTGCGGCTGGATACTACACGGAAGTCCTCGCCCAAGAGGGAATGTTGGGTCTAGCGCTGACCAACGCGGAACCAGATGTTGTGCCGTTCGGCGGAAAGAAGCCAGCGCTGGGAACTAACCCAATAGCCTTTGCCGCTCCTGCCCCGCAGGGAATCATCTTGGTAGATCTGGCCACTTCGCAAGCTGCTATGGGTAAGGTTTTCATGGCCCGGGCAAAGAACACCAGGATTCCCTTGGATTGGGGAGTAGACGAAGACGGCTTTCCTACGGATGATCCTCATAGGGTTAAGGCGTTACTGCCCCTAGGGGGAGCTAAGGGGTATGCCCTTGCTTTGATGGTAGAAGTGCTTGCGGGGGTGCTCACAGGGGCTGGGATTACGCAGTCCATAGGCCGAATGTACGACGACTGGCATCGCCCCCAAAATGTAGGTCACTTGTTCATAGCGGTAGAGCCCAGCTTCTTTTTGCCCAAAGAGGACTTTCAGAGGCGGGTAGCATGGTTGTGGGATCAGATTAAAGCCACGCCGCCTGCGCCAGGTTTTTCCGAAGTCCTTATACCTGGGGAGCGAGAATTTCGCCTTAGGGGTGAGCGCCTTATTCACGGTGTGCCCCTCGAGGAGGCCGTTGTCCGCTCCTTACAAGAGTTAGGTCGGCGCTACGGGATGACCTTGGAGGTGGGCCATGTCTGAGGTGGTAACTGCTGGAGAAGCCATGGTGCTTCTCTTGCCTCCAAGGCAGGGTTACCTTCGTCATCAACCGTACCTCGAGGTGCGCGTGGGGGGAGCTGAGGCTAACACGGCCGTGGCTTTAGCCCGGCTTGGTTTTTCTGTGAGTTTTCTCACGTTTTTGGGTCAGGATGAGCTGGGTGAGTTGGTCCTGAACCGTTTGCGTGCAGAAGGAATTCAGGTTTTTTCCAAACGAACAAGAGCACCTACCGGGCTCTACCTACGTGAGTGTTTGCCCAGTGGCCGAGGGCGGGTTTTTTATTACCGCCAAGGCTCTGCGGCGAGTTTTATGCACCCCGAATCGTTTAGTCCGGAACTCCTAAACGAAGCAAAGCTTTTCCACCTAAGTGGGGTCACCCCCGCGCTTTCGGAAAGCACAAGGTCCTTTACGCGCTGGATCTTGCAGGAGGCCAGGAAGCGTAACGTGGTGGTTAGCTTTGACGTGAATTATCGCAAGAAGCTTTGGGTACCTGAGGAGGCTAGGGTCTTTGTGGAGGATATCCTTCCTCTGATCGACATTCTCTTTCTAAGCGAAGAGGATGCGGTCCTCTGGTCTGAGGAGGGATTTGAAAGGGAAGAGGAACTGCTTGGAGCCCTTTCTGCCAAGGGGCCGAGGGAAGTTGTATTAAAGCGAGGGAAAAGAGGAGCTCTGGGCTTTTCCAACGGATCTTTCTTGGAGTCAAGGGGATTCCCTGTAAAGGAGGTAGATCCTGTGGGAGCTGGGGACGCCTTTAATGCAGGCTATCTGGCAGGGTTTCTGTGGGGTCATCCCTTGGAGGAAAGGCTCAAACTGGGCAATGCGCTGGGGGCTTTGGCGGTGACGAACCTAGGGGACTATGAGGGAGCGCCTTCCAGAGAGGATCTTTTTGGTTTTTTGGCGGAAGATTTGAGTTTGGATCGCTAGGGGTGAGACCATGCGGGTGGCTTTGGTCACCGGAGGAAGCCGGGGGATAGGAAGAGCCCTGGCGGAGGAGCTTGCAAAGAGAGGATTCAAGGTGGGTATAGCTAGTCGTCATCCCGAAGATGCGGTAAATGCCTTTACCCAAAAGGGGTTTTCCGCGTTTGGAGTGCCTATCGATCTGGAAAGGGACCCCCCTGAGAGAGCGGTGGAACTTGCTCGTGGTCAAGGGGACATCCATGTTCTCGTCCATGCGGCAGGGGTTAATGTACGCAAGCCTGCACTAGAGCTTTCCTATGAGGATTGGCGGCGAGTTTTATACCTTCACCTTGATGTTGCTTTTCTCCTGGCGAAGGCGGTGGCCCCGCAGATGATGCGCGCAGGCTGGGGGCGGATCCTTTTCATAGGATCTGTGACTACCTTTACCGGGGGAGGACCTGTGCCCATTTCTGCTTATGTTTCCGCAAAAACGGGACTGTTGGGTTTGACGCGGGCCCTTGCTAAGGAGTGGGCCCCCTTTGGGATCCGGGTCAACCTCCTTTGCCCAGGCTACGTCAAAACGGAGTTCACTGCCCCCGTGTGGAATACCCCGGATTTGTACCAGTCCATCACCCATCGTATTCCTCTGGGTCGCTGGGCTTCCCCAGAGGAAATCGCTAAGGTGGGGGTATTGCTCTGCACGGAGGATGCGGATTATCTTACGGGCCAGGCTGTGGTGGTAGATGGGGGTTTTCTAGCGTATTAGGGGGCCAGGAGGGTTGTGTGAGGGATGGGGCGGAGGCCGCGTGTAGGGGCTTGGATTTTAGGATACGAAGCTGGGGAGGGGGCATACCCAAAGGCCACGGGATGGGCCAGCGTCTTGCCTTGGCGGCTTAAGGGTTCCTAACTTGGGGGGAAGCTGGGGACTGCGGAGTTGCGTCGGGTTAGGGGAGGTAGGTCTTGGGTGGTTCGGTTTGTTCTTGACAAGGGTCCGGGCTTGAGCGGTTTGCTTGGGCCAGGGGCTACATCCGGGCGGGATACGCCATCCCCAAGGAAGGCCTGAGGGAGGTGCTAGAGGAGGCCATGCATACCTTGGCACCGGGGGCAGAAGTGGGTGCTCCTTCCCCCCACCACCCTCTTGGCGATGGGTGTGCCGCAAACCGGGCAGGGAAGCCCTGTGCGGCCGTAGACGGCGTGGCGCATCTGGAAGCTTCCCGGAAGGCCATCGGGCTGCTGGTAGGTGCGGTCGGAAAGGGTGCTTCCTCCCAAGAGGATGGCCTCGGCGAGCACCTTCTTAAGGGCTGCGAAAAGCCTTTGCGCTTCGGCTTCCGTAAGCTCCCGTCCCCGGCGGAAAGGGGAGAGGCGGGCTCTAAAAAGGGCTTCGTCCGCATAGATGTTCCCCACCCCGGCGGCCAGGCGCTGCTCCAGAAGGAGGGTCTTGAGGGGCTTTTGGCTTCCCTTTAGCCCCAGCCAGAACTCGTGGAACCGAAAATCCTCTGAAAGGGGCTCCGGGCCCAGTTGAAGGAGAAGGGGGATCTCCTGGTAATCCCCCTTCCTCACCACCCAGATGCGGCCAAAGCGCCGGGGGTCGTGGAAGAAGACCTCCTGGTCCTCCAGCTGGAAGGCCACCCGGGTGTGGAGGGTCCTTTCCAGGCGAAAGCCCCCCGTCATCCCCAGGTGGACCACCATCTCCCACCCTTCCGTGAGGGCGAAGAGGAGGAACTTCCCCCGGCGCCGGATTCCCTCTACCCTTTGGCCTGCCACCCGTTCCGTGTGGCGGTAGCGCCTGGGATCCCGGTGTTCCAGTTGGAGAAGCCTCTTGCCCACAAAGAGGGGAAGAAGTTTCCTCCGGGTGATTTCCACTTCCGGTAGCTCGGGCATGGGGTCTAGTCCACGGGCACGGGCTGGCCCTTCTCGTTCACCGCCACGTAGGTGAGTTCCCCCTTGGTGGCCAGTACCCGGCCATCTTCCTGGCCGAAGTGCTCCTTATAGACCTCCACCTCCACCGTCAAGGAGGTGCGCCCCACCCGCACCACCTTGGCCACCACCTCCAGGAGGTCCCCGGTACGGATGGGTACCTTGAACTCCACGCTGCTCACTGCCACGGTTACCACGGGCTTTCGGGCCCTGCGGGCGGCGGCGTAGGAACCCACCTTGTCCATAAGGCCCAGCACGAAGCCGCCAAAGGCAGCCCCCAGGGGATTGGTGTGCTCGGGGAAGACGAGCTCTAAGGTGCGTGCCTCCATACCTTTCCCAGGCTACCCCAGGAGAAGGTCGGTGAGGCGGGCCATCTCCCGGTCTTTCTCGGTGATGCCACCGGCGCTATGGGTCCACCACTCCACCATGACCCGCCCCCACTCCACGGTGAGGCGGGGGTGGTGGCCCTTGGCCTCGGCCAACTCGGCCACCCTGTTGGCGAAGGCCATGGCCTCTTGGAAGTTGGCAAAGCGGAAGGTTTTGACTAGGCGCTCGGGGTTTTGCCAGGTTTCCCAGTCCATGCCTTAAGGGTAAGGGAAAACCCCGGGCGCCCGTGTGCCCGGGGTTTCGTTTGGTTGCGGGGGCGGGATTTGAACCCGCGACCTTCGGGTTATGAGCCCGACGAGCTACCAGGCTGCTCCACCCCGCGTCGCCATCCTTAACTATAGCGGGAAGAAGGGGGTGTGTCAAGCACCTTGCCCGGGTTCAGGAGCCCCTCGGGGTCAAGGAGGTCCTTTAGTTTTCGCATCCATTCCAGAGCAGTCCCGTGTTCTAAGGGTAGATACTTCTTCTTCCTCAGGCCCACCCCGTGTTCAGCGGTGCAGGTGCCTCCCAGCTCCAAGGCCCTTCGCACCAGGGCTTCGGCGTAGGCCTCCGCCTTGGGGTAGTCCTGGGGCAGGATGGGGACCAGGGTGTGGAAGTTCCCATCCCCCACGTGGCCCAGGATGTTTCCGGTAAGGCCCATTTCCTCGAGAAGCCCTTGGGCGTAGCGCACCATCTCCGGTAGACGGGAAAGGGGGACGGCCACGTCGGTGATCACGAAGCGATGGCCTGGGAAGAGGTGCACCAGGGCCCAGTAGGCCTGGTGGCGGGCTTCCCACTGGCGCCTGCGCTCCTCTTCGGTCTTGGCGGCCTCCACCTCCAAAGCCCCTGCCTCCCGCATGATCTCCAGGGCCAGGGCGCTTTCCGCCTCCAGGGCCTCCCGGGTGGAGGAGTGGAACTCCAGGAAAAGGGCAGGCCGCTCGGGGAAGCCCGTGCCCAGGTGGCGGTTGAGGGCCTTCAGGGCGAACTCGTCCAGAAGCTCCAGCCGGGCCACGGGAAGCCCGCTGGCCATCACCCGGAAGCTGGCCTCCGCCGCCTCCTCCACCCCGGGGAAGAAGACCCTTAGGGTGTGGACGTGCTCGGGGAGGGGGTGGAGCCTTAAGGTGAGGCGGGTGATGACCCCCAGGGTGCCCTCGGAGCCGATGAAGAGGTCCTTCAGGTCGTAGCCGGCGCTGGTCTTGCGCACCGGGCGCCCCAGCTCCAGCACCTCCCCGTTGGCCAGGACCACCTGCAGGGCGAGGATGTTGGCCCGCATCCCCCCGTAGCGCACGGTGGTGGTGCCGCTGGCGTTCGTGGCCGCCATGCCCCCTAAAGAGGCGTCCGCCCCCGGGTCCACGGGGAAGAAGAGGCCCGTGCCCTTCAGGGCCTCGTTGAGGGCCTTGCGGGTGAGGCCGGGCTCCACCACGCAAAGGAAGTCCTGGGGCCTCACCTCCAGGATGCGGTTCACGCGGCTCAGGTCTAGGCTGATGGCCTCCTGCACCGGGTAGAGGTGGCCCTCGAGGCTCGTCCCCGCCCCATAGGGGATCACCGCCACGCCCCACTCCCGGGCCCAGTGGAGGGCCTTCTGCACGTCCTCCACGCCCTCCGGGTAGACCACGGCCAAGACCGGCCTGGCCTCGGGGTAGCCCTCGTCTTTTCCATGGCGCAGGCGTTCGCTTTCCGAGAGGTCCACCTGTCCGGGGAAGAGGCGTCTTAGGGCCTCGAGCTTTTCCATACCCCTGAGTTTACGCCGCCCTTCCCCTTCTCCAAAGAGGGGCCAGGCCGAGGAGGAGCCCCCCGGCCAGGAGGAAGGGGAGGGGAAGGGCCACCCCCGCCAGGGCCCCGCCCAGGAGGGGGCCTAAGGGGGCCAGGGCCCCACTTAGGAAGAGAAAGCCTCCCGCCACCCGGCCCCGAAGCTCCGGGGGGGCCTCACCTAGGCGGATGGCCCCGGCCACTGCGCCGAAGAGGGCACCTCCAGCCCCCAGGAGAAAGGCCGATCCCGCAAGGAGGGGCCAAGGGGGAAGGAGAGCTCCTCCCAAAAGACCGAGCCCCGCAAGGCCCAGGGCTAGCCTTAGCGTCCTCCCTTCCCCCAGCCTTCCCAAGACCGCCCCTACCAGGAGCCCTCCCAAGGCCCCTCCGAGGCTTTGGGCCGCGCCCAGAAGGCCCAAGACCCAGGGGGCTTCCCCCAGGCCCCGCAGGACTAGGAAGGGCAGGAGGCCAGCGAAGAGAGCATAGGCCACGTTTAGGAGGGCTTCCAAGATGAGAAGGGGGCGGAGAGGGCTTTGCCAAAGGAAGCGCAGGCCCGAGAGGCTTCCCCCTTCGGGCCTCCCCGGGGGCCTTGGGGGCAGGGGGAGGGTGCGGTAGAGCCCGGCCGCGAGGAAGAGGAGCCCGCTTCCCAGGCCTACGGTCCAAGGGCGGCTTCGGGTGAAGAGGAGGCCCGCGAAAAGGTCGGAGAGGGTGTCGGCGGCGGTGTAGAGGGCTCCCAGCTTCCCCCGGGCTTGGGCTAAGGCCTCTTTGGGGAGGAGGTCAGCGAGGAGAGCCCCGGCAGCCACCATCCGCAGGGCCTCCAGGAGGGCGAAGAGAAAGCCCAAGAGGTAGAGGGGGAGGGGAGAGGGGGCACCGAGGAGGGGAAGGAGGGCCAGAGTGAGCCCTCCCTGGCCCGAAGCGGCCAGGAGGAGGAGCCTGCCTCTGGGCCACCGGTCGGCTAGATGTCCCCCATAGAGGGCGAAAAGGGGCTCGGCCAGAAGGCGCAAGGTTAGGGCTAGGCTAGCCTCCAGGGGACTTAGGGCCCCAAGGGCGGCCAGGGTGGCGTGGGCGAAGTAGAAGAACCCCGCCCCGAAGAGGCGGAGGGCTTCCAGGGCAAGGAGCGGGGCCGCAAGCATTAGGGGACGCTGGTCAAGAAGAGAAGCCTGCCTTCCGGGGTCCCCTCCACCTGGGTGGGCGCGTGCAGGTTCCAGGCGAAGGGCTTCACGTGGACCCGCCGCGTCCGGCCGCCGATCTTGGCCTCCTGCGCTTCCTTAAGTGCCTCCTTCACTGAGGTCTTTGGAGCTAAGCCTCCCCCATCCCTTTGCCTTCTTGCCAGTCTCTCGCCGTTATCCCATAGATTTCCATGTCTTCCCATCGCCCAAATCTCCAAACGGCATCCCTCCGCCTTCCTTCCCACGTAAAGCCGACCCGCTTTAGCAGGCGGGTGGAGGCTTCATTGGAACTCAGCACGTTAGCTTCCACCCGGTTTAAATTGAGCCCCTCAAAGGCATACCGAAGTACCAAGCGGCTGGCTTCGGTTCCTAAGCCTTCACCCCGCCTAGACTCTTCGCCCAAGATTATGGCAAAGAATGCGGAGCGGTTTCGCCAGTCTATCGGCTGAAGGGCGACCTCGCCCACGATCTCTTCCGTTTCGCGGTGGATCACGGCAAGGACCCTGGCGTTGGGGTTGGCTCGCAACTGCTGAAGCCAGGCCTCCATCTCCTCCAGCGATTTGGGCAAGGGGTCGCCGAAGAAGGCGCGTGCGATAACCTCCTCCTTGTACATCCATGCGATGATTTTTGGCAGATGAGCTCGCTGTATCGGATCTAAGCGGACTTTTTCCCCCACGAACATTCCTACCCTCCCGGGGCGACGTAGCGGCGCAGGCCTACCCAGAAGCCTACACTTCCCAAGGCGAAGAATCCGAGGCCAGAGGCCCAAAGCGTGAGGAGGCCAGAACCCTCCAAGACGGCCCGTGCCGGTAGCGGCCCCAGCCAAAAGGCTGGGATCAGGCTAAGCAGAAGCGCCTTGATGGTGGGTTTGTACACGTTGGGAGGCCAGGTGGCAAACTGAACGAGCCCGGCGTAGGCCACCGGGAGCAGGCTTTGCACCCTGAGGCCCCAGAGGGATAGGGAGGCCAAGGCGAGGAAGAAGCCCAAGGCCACTAGGGAAGCGCCTATCAGGGCGCATAGGGCGTAGAGCCAGTTCACGCCGAGGAATACCAGGGTTCCCATGGACCAAAGAAGGTCACCTAGACCTGTGGGCTGGAGGCGAAGGGAAAGGAGGTAGGGCAAGGGAGGAACGGGAAGCGCAAGGTGGACTTCTAGCTCCCCCGTTTCCGCCAAACGGGCTAGGCCCAACACCCCGCCCCAGAGCACCTGCAAAAGCCCCAAGGCGCCAAAGGCCATCGCCCAGGTGAGCACTAGGTCCTCAAAGCGGAAGCCCCGTACCTCAGGGAAGCGCAGGAAGAAGAGGTAAAAGACCAAGAGCCAGAGGCTGTTGTTGATCCCTCTAGCCAGGATGCTTGCCCAGAAGCCCGTGGAGTCCTGCCACGCCTCTAGGAAACGGCCTCTCAGCAGCAAAGGCCAGGCTCTAAACCACCGGGACCAGGCCTCCATCTACACCTCCCCTCTTTCCGATAAAGCGGCCAGGGCTCGAGGAAAAAGGCGGGCCAGAAGCCCTAGGAAAACCAGGATCCAACACAGGCTAACCAGAAGCCAAACCGGTTCACCCCCAGCGGCCACACGGGCCGGCAGGTAGAAGGTCGCGGCCAGAGGTTGGAGGAGGAGGGCTCCACCTTCGGGCCAAAACTCCAAGGGCAGCACCACGGCTCCCCCCAAGAGCCGCAACATCTCCAGGAGGACTCCCAGGGCCATGGGTGAGGTAGACCGAAAGGTCAGCAAGGCGAAGGTGAGTTCCAAAAGGAAGTTCAGGATGAGGCCCAAAGCCAAGGCCGGAAGGCTCCAAAGGCTTAGGGAGGCAGATAGTCCTAGCGCCCCAATGACCGCGCCCCCCACGGCGGCCACCAAAGGGATCTGAAGGAGGGTGGTGGCCAAGTAGCGTTGAAAGCGAAGGAAGACAAAGGGGTACGGAAGGGCCAGGCGTAGGCCTAACTCTCCCCTCTGGGCCTCCTGGTGAAGCTGGCCCCAAAACCTGGGTACCCCCATGTAGAGGGCCTCTGCCGCCCAGAGGTACCCTAGGACCCACGGCGGCGCTTCCAGGCTTCCCCAAAGGGAAAAAAGCACTACATAGACGATTAAGGTGTAGCCGAGGTATAGTGCCATTCCCGGCCAACCCCGCCAGGCCTCCTTGAGATGGAATCCCAGGACGGCTAGGTGCGAAGCCACTCCTCCATCACCTCCTCCAGGCTGGGTTCCTGGACGGAGACTTCCCGCATGCTCCCGAGGGCCAGCATCTGCGATAAGAAGCTAGGAATTTCCTCCGGGGCAACCTTAGCTTCTAGAACATACCCCCCCTCGGAAACGTTGGCCCCTGGGGGAGGGTTTCCCTGGAAGGGATCCTGGAAGAGCACCCTGACGCGGCGGAAGTTCAAACCCCTTCGGAGGGTGGCGAGGTCTCCTAGAAAGGCCACCTTCCCGCGCCGCAGCACCAGGGCTCGCTCCAGGACCCCTTCCACTCCCGAGAGCTCGTGGGAAGCCAGGATGAGGGTAGTACCCCGGTTGGCCTTAAGGGTTTGTAGGAGCCCTAAAACAGATTTGCGCCCCAAGGCGTCTAATCCGATAAAGGGCTCGTCCAAAAGGAGGAGCTCCGGTTCGGGTAGGAGGGCCAAGGCCAGTTCCGCCCGGTTGCGTTGTCCCAGGGAAAGGCGGGAGGCGGCAACCCCGAGGAGGGAGGTGAGGCCCAGGGCCTCCGCCACCTCCTGGATCCTACGCCTGGTGTGCGCCCGGGAAAGCCCGTAGAGCGCTCCCCAGAGCTTTAGGTTTTCCTCCACGGAAAGCAGGGGCGAAAGGCGGGATCGCCCGCCCAGAACAAGCCCGTAGCGGCGGGCCAGCCGGGTGCGGAAGCGCCAGGGATCCAGCCCCCAAAGCCGGGCTTCTCCTTCTTTGGGCAGGAGAAGTCCAGCCAGAACCCGGATCAGGGTGGACTTGCCAGCCCCGTTCCCTCCAAGAAGGGCCAGGCCCTCCCCGGGACCAAGGCGAAACGTGACCCCCTGGAGGGCCTGCACTTCCTCCTTAGCCCTCCGGAAGGTCACCCCTAAGCTGCGGGCTTCTACGGTGGGCTTGATCTCGTCGTGGATCACCGGGCTAGGGCCTTAGCGTCCGCAAGAGCGAAGGCTTCTTCACGGGCAATGCAAGGGTTGCATGCCCCACACGGGGCTTCCCCTGAGGCAACGCAACTCCACGTTTCTTCAAGCGGCACTCCGAGCTCGTGGCCCAGAGCCACCACTTCTTGCTTGGTAAGCCCTGAAAGGGGCATCTTGAGTTGAACTTGGTTAAACTCCAAAAATTTCTTCACGAGGGCAAGGTACGCCTCCAGCCTGGGGTGAGAAGCAAAATCGTCCTTGATGACGCCCAGGTAGACTTCCTCCACGCCCATTTTGGCCGCTAGGGATCCCGTGATGGGGGTCATCGTACAAGGGTCTGTCCAGCCAGCCTGTATCGGTTCCCTTCCAGGGAAAGCCAGCTCCGGTGGGCTGAAAAGACGATCTCCGAGCTCAAAGTGAGGCACGCGGTTCCGGTAAACGGCTACACCAAGGCGAGAAGCCACCTTTTCCGCTGCCCTCCACTCCCTTTCGGCGGG
Source organism: Thermus antranikianii DSM 12462 (assembly GCF_000423905.1). Lineage (NCBI taxonomy): Bacteria > Thermotogati > Deinococcota > Deinococci > Thermales > Thermaceae > Thermus > Thermus antranikianii. The sequence continues at coordinate 81,204 of NZ_AUIW01000009.1, forward strand.
AGGGGTACCCAGGTCCAGGTAAACTGCCACGAGGCCTTCCAGCCTTTCCTGCTTCTTTAGCTTGTAGAGGAGGACGCTGGAATCTACGCCGCCGCTGAGCATCACCAGCCTTTTCATGCCTCATCCCTCCTTTAACCCGGAGGAAGCTTCCTCTTCCGGGTTAGCCCCAGGGTAGCAGGGGGGAGGTTACGCGAGGTTACGTGGAAAGGGTTCCGCGGCTCACATCTTGCGTAACCTCGCGTAACCCTTGACCGCCCGTGTAACCTTCCTTGTGGCACCCTGGGGGCATGAGGGGCAAGGCCCTTTGGCTTTGGCTTTTGGCCTGGCTTCTCCTCCTGGCCCGGCCTTCCGGGCCCGCTTTGGCCTGCTGGGACCCCAACTGCGTCCCCCCGGCCTCACACGCCGTACTCCCGGCGGAGCCTCGCCACCCGGGCCCGGGCGATGGGAAGGCGGGGGTCTTCCGGGGGTAGCCTCTCCAGGAGGGCCTCCCAGACCTCCAGGTCCTCCCCCAGGCGCTCGGCCAGGAGGAAGAGGTTTTCCACCTCGCCCTGGGCCAGCACGGCTTGCCTCAGGGCCTCCTCCAGCTCCACGCGGAGTTCCTCCACCCCGGGGGCCTGGCTCCAGGGGAGGAGGGGGCCCCGGTAGAGGGCCAGGGCCTCCTCCAGGTCTCCCCAGGAGAGGGCCCGGAGGAAGGCCGAAAGGTCCGAGGGGGGAGGGGTTTCCAGGCGATAAGGAGCGCGGGAGACCCGGAGGCCCTTTTCCCGCAGGCGGTGGAGGAGAGCCTTCAGGGCCCCCAGGTTGGGCTCCCCGTAGAGGGCCTCCGCCAGGGCCTCCCCCGGTAGGCCCTCCTCGCGGGCGAGGAGGAGGGCCAGGGCCTCGGTGCCCCTGGGGCCCAGGGAGGGAAGGGGGCCTCCCCCGAGGAAGCGAAGGAGGGGCGCCTCGGCCGGGCCCAGGAAGAAGGCCCGGGCCTCCGGGCGCAGGCCGGGGGCAAGCCCCGGGGCCAGGGGGGCTTCCACCTCCACCCCGAGCGCCTTTAGGCGGGCCTCGGCCAGGAGGGCGTAGGGGGCCCCGTCCTCCCGCAAAAGGCTGTGGGCGGCGAGGAGGCAGGCCTCATCCCCTTCCTGAAGCCCCCGGGCGAGGAGGTAAAACCCCCAGGGCCAGCCCTCCCGGGGGAGGAAGGCCTGGGCCCCTTCTAGGAGGAGCCGGACCTCGGGGGGGTCCAGGGCCAAGGCCCCGAGGGCCAGGAAGCTCGCGAGGCTTGGCGGCTCCAGGAGGGGGAGGAGGCCCCGGAGGAGGTTCCTTGCCCGCCTCGGGCTTCCCCGGAGGAGGTGGGCCAGGGCCAGGGTGTGCCCCGCGAGGAGGCGCACCCCGGGGGAGGGGTGGGGCAAAAAGGGCTCCGCCTCCTCCAGGACCGAAGGGAGGGGGGTGGTGCCGAAGAAGAGCTCGAGGCGCAAGTGATGCAAGGTGGTCCAGGGGGAGGGGTCCTTCAGGCGGGCGAGGGCGGCGTGGCCCAGGGCCTCGGGCCGGCCCAGGCGCTCCAGGGCCATGGCCAGGGCCAGGTGGAGCCGGGCCTCCCCCTTGGCGTCCCCCTGGAAGCGGCTTAGGGCCTCCTCCAGGGCCAAGGCCCCCGCCCTTGGGGGAAGGGCCAGGCCCAGGTGGTAGAGGGTGAGGGGGGTCTGGGCCCTCTGGGCGGCCTCCCAGGCCAGGGCCCGGTAGGCGCTCGAGTTCCCCTTGCGGGCCTCCACGAAACCTAAAAGGGCCAGGCGTTCCGCCTCCGGGAGGTCCTCTTGGGCGCCTTGCAAAAGGGCCAGGGCCTCCCCGTCCTTCCCCTCCTCCAGGAGGCGGAGGGCCGGGGCGAGGAGAGGCTTCCCCATAGGGGAAACCTACAGGCTCCCCCTTCCCTTGGGAGGGAAGGGAGGCACATTGCAGGGGCACCCCTTGGCCTTGCTCCGGCGTCCGGGCCCGATCACGTCGGGGGCGCGGGCTCCTCCTTTGCCAGAACGGCGCCGCCCTCTTTCCGGTTCGCCAGGAAGAGGGCCAGGCCCGCTACCTCCTCCACCTGGACCTGGCCTTAAGCCCCCTAGGCCTCCCCCTTGAGGATGGCTTCAATCCGCTCCAGGGCATCCTTGGGCAGGTCCACCCCGGCGGCTCCCAGGCTTTCTCGGATCTGCTCGGGCCGGGTGGCCCCGGTGATGGCGCTACTGATTTCAGGAAGCCTAAGCACCCAGGCCAAGGCCAGCTGGGTGCGGGTGAGGCCCAGCTCGTCCGCCACCTCCTTGAGCTTCAGCACCTTCTTCCGGTTTTCCTCCGTGAGGAAGCGCTCGGCGAACTGGGGGTAGCGGGCGAAACGGCTGTCCTCGGGGATTCCCTGGTCGTATCGCCCGGTGAGCATGCCCATGGCCAAGGGGCTCCAGACCACCAGGCCCACGCCGAAGCGCTCTGCCTCGGGGAGGATCTCGTTTTCCACCCGCTCCCGGTAGAGCATGGAGTACTGGGGTTGCTCCACCACAGGCGGGTGGAGGCCGTTTTCCCGGGCAAAGGCCACCGCCTCGGCGATCCTGGCGGCGGGCCACTCCGAGGTACCCCAGTAGAGGGCGTAGCCCCTTTCCACGATGGTGTGCATGGCGTAGACGATCTCCTCCATGGGCACCTCGGGGTCATAGCGGTGGGCGAAGAAGAGGTCCACGTAGTCGGTCTTTAGCCGCTTCAGGCTTTGGGTGATGCTCTCCAGGAGGTGTTTCCGGCTTAGGCCCCGGTCGTTGGGGTCCTCCGACATGGGCCAGTAGGCCTTAGTGGAGAGGACCAGGGTGTGCCGGGGAAACTCCCTAAGCACCTCCCCCATGATCTCCTCCGCCAACCCCCGGGCGTAGACGTCAGCGTTGTCAAAGAAGTTCACCCCGCCCTCGTAGGCGATCCTGACGATCTCCCGGATGGTTTCCTTGTCCTTCACCACATCCCCGAAGGTGACCCAAGCCCCCAGGGAGATCTCCGAGACCTTAAGCCCCCATTTGCCCAGTTTCCGGTAGCGCATCTCGCCCATGGCTACCGGAGTTTACCCCTCGAGGCGGAAATTGACCAGCGGGTCAGTCCCCCATCTCCAGCTCCCCTCCCGGGGCCTGGAAGCCGATTCGCTTGTGGGTGCCGTCGCAGAAGGGCTTGTTCCCCGATCCCCCGCAGCGGCAAAGGGAAACCCTTCCCTCTCGAACCTCCTCCCGTTCCCCGATGCGCACCACGATGCGCTGGCCTTCCAAGCGGATGGGCCCGTTTTCCACGAACACCAGCCTCATGATTCCTATGATAGTGGTATACTCGGTCCAACTATGAAACGCCTTTTGCGGGTTTTTGCCTGGCTTTTGGGCCTGGCCATCCTGGCGGTTTTGGGGGTGGTTCTGGCGGCCTATGTCACCCTGCGGGCCTCCCTGCCCCAGGTGGAAGGGCGGGTGGCCCTCAAGGGGCTTTCCGCACCCGTGGAGGTGGGGCGGGATGCCCGGGGGGTGGTGCGGATCCGGGCCCAGACCCTAAAGGATCTCCTCTTCGCCCAGGGCTTTGTTCACGCCCAGGAAAGGCTTTGGCAGATGGAGTTTCAGCGGCGGGTGGGCCAGGGAAGGCTTTCCGAGGTGCTGGGGGAGGCCACCCGGGCCCAGGACCGCTTCCTGCGCACCTGGGGCTTTTACCAGGCGGCAAAGAGCGCCTACGAGCGGCTTTACCCTGAGGAGAAAGAGGCGGTGGACGCCTACGTGGCCGGGGTGAACGCCTTTTTGCAAAGCGGGGCTCCTCTTCCCCCCGAGTTCCGCCTCCTGGGCTTCCGCCCCGAGCCCTGGACGGGGCCGGATGTGTTGGTCTGGGCCAAGATGATGAGCTTTGACCTTTCCGGGAACTGGGAGGAGGAGCTTCTGCGCCACCGCCTCCTGGCCCGGGGGATCAGTCAGGAAAGGCTTTTGGAGCTCATTCCCCCTTACCCGGAGGATGCCCCCACCATCCTGCAAGGGGAGGACCTGGAGCTTCCCCTGAAGCGGGAGGAAGCCCCGGCGGCCCTGCTTAGGATGGCCCCGCCCCGTTTCCTGGAGGCCAGCAACAACTGGGTGGTGGCGGGAAGCCGCACGGTCACGGGAAAGCCCTTCCTGGCCAACGACCCCCACCTGCGCCTGGGGGCTCCCAGCCTCTGGTTCCTCATGGCCCTTGAAGCCCCCGGCTACCGGGTTATCGGGGCCAGCCTCCCCGGGGTTCCCGGGATCGTCATCGGGCGCAACGACCGCATCGCCTGGGGGGTCACCAACGTGGGGGCGGATGTACAGGACCTCTACCTCCTGGAGGACGTGGGGGGGAAAGGGTACCGCTACAGGGGCCAGGTGCTTCCCTACCGGGTGCGGGAGGAGAGGATCCCGGTCGAAGGGGGAAAGGAGGAGATCCTTCGGGTGCGGGAAACGGTCTATGGACCGGTGATCACCGACGCCCTCGAGAACCCTCCCCAGGTTCCCATGGCCCTTCGCTGGGTGAGCCTGGATGAGGAGGACCACATCCTCATGGCCTATCTGGGGATCAACCGGGCGCAGAACTGGCAGGAGTTCGTGGCCGCCCTAAGCCACTACTCCGCCCCCAGCCAGAACTTCGTCTACGCCGATGCGGACGGCAATATCGGCTACATCGCTCCCGGAAAGTTTCCCATCCGTAAGGAAGGGCACACGGGCATGGTGCCGGTGCCGGGGAATGGGGAATGGGACTGGCAGGGCTACCGCAAGCCGGAGGAGTGGCCCAAGGTGTTGAACCCCAAGGAGGGCTTCCTGGTCACCGCCAACAACAAGGTAACCCCCGAGGGCTTTCCCTACGCCCTCACCTACGACTGGGCGGAGCCCTACCGGGCGGAGCGTATAAGGGAGCTGCTTCTCGGCAAGGAGAAGCTTTCGCTTGCGGACATGCGGGCCATTCAGCAGGACCAGAAGACCCTCCTCTTCCGGGACTTCCGCCCGGTGCTGGAGCTTCTAAACCCCCTCTCCGAAAGGGCCAAGACCGTTCGGGAAAGGCTTTTGGCCTGGGATGGAACCATGGATAAAAGTTCGGAGGAGGCCCTGGTCTTCGCCCTGTGGTACACGGAGCTCACCCGCCTGCCCAAAAGGGAGGTGGGGGAGGAGTTCTGGGACGAGCCCCGCTACCTCCTGCGGGCCATGCGGGAAGGGGATCCAAACTGCGACCAGCCGAACACCGAGTACCGGGAGTCCTGCCTGGACTTCGCCGCCTTGGCCCTGGAAAGGGCCTTGGACCGGAAGGAGGCCTTGAGGGTGCGCTCCTGGGGCCAGGTGCACCGGGCCACCTTCCCCCATGCGGTCCTCACCCACACCCCCTTGAAGCGGTTTACGGACCGGAGGGTTCCCTTTGGCGGGGACCGGTACACGGTGAACGTGGGCCCCTTTGACCCTGAAACCCTCCTCATGTCCCATGGGCCCAGCTACCGCCAGATCGTGGACCTGGCCCATCCGGAGGCCTCCCTCTTCATCCACCCCATGGGCCAGACGGGGCACTTCCTGGCCCCTGGCTACGGGGACCTCCTGCCCCTTTGGGCCGGAGGGGAGTACCTGCCCATGGCCTTCGCCGCCCCGGCCCGGGAGAGGGTGTTGCTTCTGGAACCCGGGCGTTAGCCGAAGCCGCCTTACGGGGAGGGGTTCTCCTCCCCGTTTTCCATCTTGCGGAACTCCCCCAGGACCTCCCGCACCTTGTCGTGGACCCAGTAGGCCTTGCGGCCGAAGAGAAGCTCTATGGCCTGGTCCACCTCCTCCACCGCATAGAGGTGGAAGCGTCCCTTGGCCACCGCCTCCACCACCTCCTTCCGCAGGGTCAGATGAGGAAGGTTGGCCTTGGGAAGCACCACCCCCTGGCTTCCCGTGAGCCCCAGGGTTTGGCAGACCCGGAAGAATCCCTCCACCTTCTCTGCCACCCGGCCCACGGCCAAAACCCTTCCCGTCTGGTCTATGGCCCCGGTGACCGCCAGGTCCTGCCTTAGGGGAAGGCCAGAGATGGCGGAAAGCACCGCCAAAAGCTCCGCAAGCCCCGCCGAATCCCCCTCTATGCCCCCGTAGCTTTGCTCAAAGACCAGGCTCACCGTGGCGGAAAGGGCCCCCAGGCTGGCGTAGCTTCCCCGCAGGTAGCCCGCCAGGGTGAGGACCGCCTTGTGGAACACCTGCCCCCCCAGGCCCACTTCCCGGTCGATGGAAAGGATGCCCTCCCGCCCGGGGCCTGCCTGGGCAGTGATGCGCACGGGCCGCCCCCGGGGCAGGGGGCCTTCCACCACCACCAGGCCGTTGATCTCCCCCACCCGCATACCCTTTACCTCGAGGGCCACCACCCCCTCCTCGAGGTCCTTCAGGTAAAGCTCCTCTTCCAAGCCGAACCGCTCCTCCCTTGCCAGGAGGGCTTTTTCCACCGCTTCCCGGTCCAGAGGGTGCTTGAAGGCCGAAGCTTCCTTTGCCAGGTCTAAAAGGCGGTAGAGCCTGGCGTCCAGGCGTTCCTTGTGCCCGGCCCAGCGCCGGGCCTCGTCCGCCAGGGCGGAGAGACCCTCAGGGGTCAGGGCCACCCCCTCGGCTTGCAAAAACCCCCCCAGGTAGGCCACGTTTTCCTTCGTATAGGGGATCTCCGGGCTGAACTCCACGCGGAAGGGGAAAAGTTCCAGGAATTCCTCGTCCTCCTCCAGGAAGGCGATCACCTCCGGGGGGCCCACCAGGAAGACCTGGGCCTTGAGGGAGGCGGGTTTGAGGCGGGGGCCCTTGACCTCGGGCCTGGGGGAGATGGGTTCCACCTCCTCCGTGGCCAGGGCCCGCTTCAGGAGGGTGTAGCTTCCGAGTTCCCACACCCGGTGGGCCTCGAGGACCAGCACCCCTCCCGTGGCCCGGTGCAGGGCCCCGGGGCGCAAAAGCCCCAGGTGGGTGGAGAGGAGACCCTCTTGCATCTCGTACTCCAGGTGGCCGAAGAGCCTTTCCGGGCTGGGGTTGGGCTCATAGACCACCCGGTCCCCTCCCTCCACCAAAAGCCGGGGTAGGAGCTTTTCCAGCTTGAGGGTTTCCTCCAAAGCGGCGGCCCGCAACAGGGTTTCCGTGATCCAGTCCAGGTAGCGGCCCGCCTGGGGGAAGCGCCTTTTAAGCTCCTGGGCCTTGGGCAGGAGGAAGCGTTCGGCAAAGCCCCGCCTCAAGGCAGCCACTTCCGCTTCCGCCCGCTGCCGCACGTCCACGTAGGCCAAGACGGTTTCCTCCAGCTTGGCGGAAAGCTCTGGGGGCATGGGACCCTTCCCCGATAGCCTCAGGCCCCCTTCCCCTTCCAAAAGGGCAAACCCGTAGCCCTCCGCCTCCTGGGCCAGGGCTTTCAGGAGGGCTTCGGCCTCCTTCTCGTAGCGGGCTTCCACCAGGCTTTTGGCGTAAAGGAAGCCCTTTTCCCGGAAGAGGGCGGGGGTGAACTCGGCGAGGAGGGCCTCCACCCCTTCCACCAGGGCCCGGCCCTGCCCCTCGGGGAGGAGAAGGGGGAAGGCTTCTTCCCCCAGGGGAAGGTACACCAACTCTTCCTTGGGAAAGGGGCGGTCCTGCAGGTAGGCGAGGAGGCGTTTTCTTTTGCCAAGGCCGCTTGGCCCCACCAAATAGCCGTGCCCCCCCTGGCGGAAGGCGGCCTCGAGGGCCTTAAGGGCCCGCTCTTGGCCGAAGAAGGGGGGAGCAGGTTTGGGCTCGGTGGGTGGGGTGAACCAGGAGAGATCGCTAACCCGCATCGGGCTCACTATACCCGGACCCACGCCCTAAGGGGCCTGGGGTAAACTAGCGGACAAAGGAGGGATTTCATGGTTAAGGTGGAGGTCCTGGGCATGATCCTGGCGGGTGGACAGGGGAGCCGCCTCTACCCCCTCACCGCCAAGCGAGCCAAGCCGGCGGTGCCCTTCGGGGCCAAATATCGGATTATTGATTTCGTCCTGAACAACTTCGTGAACTCGGGTATCTACTCCATCTACGTCCTCACCCAGTTCAAGGCCCAGTCCCTCACCGAACACATCCAGCGCTACTGGCGCTTCGGGACCTTCCTGGAGGACCACTTCATCCTTCTGGTGCCCGCCCAGATGTACCGTTACGAGGAGCTGGGCCCCGTGTGGTACCGGGGTACCGCCGACGCCATCTACCAGAACCTGCACCTGGTGCACAACCACGCCCCCATGGCCGTGGCCATCTTTGGCGGCGACCACATCTTTAAGATGAACATCCGCCACATGGTGGAATACCACTACGAGAAGCGGGCCGACATCACCATCGCCGCCTACCCTGTGCCGGTGGAGGAGGCCCGGCGCTTTGGGGTTTTGCAGGTGGACGAGGAGTGGCGCATCACCGAGTTCCAGGAAAAGCCCCAGAACCCCAAGCCCATTCCCCGCAAGCCCCACTTGGCCCTGGCCTCCATGGGCAACTACATCTTCCGCACCGAGGCCCTCTTTGAACTCCTGGAAGCCGATGCCAAGGAGAGTGCTTCCAGCCACGACTTCGGCAAGGACGTGATCCCCCGGGCCCTTAAGGAGGGGTACCGGGTGTTTGCCTACGACTTTCACCGCAATCCCATTCCTGGCCAGGAAGGTCCCAACCTGTACTGGCGGGACGTGGGTACCCTGGACGCCTACTTTGAGGCCAGCATGGACCTGGTGAAGGTGGTTCCCGAGTTCGACCTCTTCAACCCCGAGTGGCCCCTCAGGACCGCCAACCTTTTCAGCCCCCCCGCCAAGTTCGTCCACGAGACGGGGGAACGAGTAGGACGGGCGCTGAACAGCCTTCTGGCGGGGGGAGTCATCGTGAGCGGGGGGACGGTGCGGGAGTCGGTCCTCTTCCGGCGGGTACGGGTGAACTCCTACAGCCTGGTGGAGCGCTCCGTCCTCTTTGACGACGTGGAGGTGGGCCGCTACTGCAGGATCCGCAACGCCATCATCGACAAGGACGTGAAGATCCCTCCCCATACCGAGATCGGCTACGACCTCGAGGCCGACCGCGCCCGGGGCTTCACCGTTACCCCGGAAGGGGTGGTGGTGGTGCCCAAGGGGTACCGCTTTTAGCCATGGAGAAGCATCCGGGTAAGCTTTTCTATCGCCTTTCCCGCCTGGCCCAAGGGGAGGAGCTTCCCCTAAAGCGGAAGCCCAAGTCCAAGGTTTACGCCAATCCCCTGGAAACCCAGGCCCTGCCTCCCTTCCGGGAGGAGGGAGGGCCGCCTTTGTTCCGGGTTCTTTCCCAGCTCAGGCCCCTCTTGCCCGAGGTGGGCTCGGCCCTGACCCTCAAGGATCTTTCCCAGGTCCTCTATCCCTTGGCGGAGCGCTCGGGGAGGCGGGGCTTCCCCTCAGCGGGGGAGGCTTATCCCTTGGAGGCCTACCTGGTGGTGCGCCGGGTGGAAGGGGTTTTCCCAGGGATCTATCACTACTTCCCCAAGGAACACCAGCTCTTCCAGATCGCCGCCAGGGTGGAGGAGGCCTCCTGGTCGGAGGCGCTTTTGGGTCTTAACCTCGAGCAGGTGGCGGCCCTTTTGGTCTTCACCCTGGTTCCGGAAAGGAGCGAGGCCCTTTTCGGCCTCAGGGGATACCGGTACGCCCTTCTTGAGGCGGGTTACGCCGCAGGCTTGGTTCTCCTTTCCGCCATCGGTCAGGGGCTGGCCGCATACCCGGCTGAAACCTTTTATGATGAGATGGTGGCTCACCTCTTGCGGTTGCCCGAGGGGGAATACCCTGGGGTGGTGGTGATTCTGGGACGCTAGGTATTTGGGGAAGGATTTATGGCGCGGATTCTCTTGGTGGAGGATGATCCCCAGGTGGGGGAGCTGGTCAAGAGGTTTCTGGAAAAGGAGGGGCTTTTGGTGGTGTGGGCCCGCACGGGGAGGGAGGCCCTGAGGCAAGCCTGGGAAGGGACCAAGCCGGATCTGGTGGTCCTGGACCGGGGGCTTCCCGACCTGGAGGGCCTCGAGGTCCTCAAATCCTTGCGGGACCTGGATCCTTTGCTTCCGGTTTTGCTCCTAACCGGTAAGGCGGACGAGGATAGCCGGGTGGAGGGGCTTTTAGAAGGGGCGGACGATTATCTGGGCAAGCCCTTTTCCCTCAAGGAGCTTTTGGCCCGCATCAAGGCCCTCCTGCGCCGAAGCGGAAAGGAAGGGAGGCGGTATTTCGGTCCCCTGGAGCTGGACCTGGAGGCCAGAAAGGCCTACCTGGACGGTCAGCCCTTGAAGCTTTCCGCCACCGAAACCAACCTCCTCTTCGTCCTGGCCCAGACCCCAGGAAGGGTGTACACCCGGGAGGAGCTTTTGGAAAGGGTTTGGGGGCCCGAGTTTGAGGGTTCGGAGCGGGTGGTGGACGCCTATATCCGCCTTCTCCGCAAAAAGCTCAAGGATGACCCCCAGGCTCCCCGGTTCATTGAAACCGTGGTGGGGATGGGGTACCGCTTCGTGGGTGAGTGATGGAGCGGGTTTTCGTCTACGGAACCCTGAAGCGGGGGGAAAGGAACTACCCTTTGGTGGAGAAGCAGGTGGTGAAGGTCCTGCCCGGGTACGTGGAGGGGTATCGCCTCTTCCACCTGGCCGAGGGGCCGGGCCGTCCTTACCCTTATCCCGGCATGGTTCCCGGGGAGGGACGGGTCTATGGGGAGGTCCTCTTCTTGCCGGAGGAGGCCCTCTCCCTATTGGACGAGCTGGAGGAGGAGGGGGTGGAGTACCGGCGGGTTAGGGTCCTGGTGAAAACGGAGGAGGGGCCCCTTCTCGCCTGGACCTACCTCTACCTGGGGGACCTCGAGGGGGCGGTTTGGCTTCCCCAAGGGGTGTGGCCGGCCTAGGCTTCCCCCGGGTCGGGAAGGACGGGAAACCCCTCCCTAAGGGCTGCTCCCGCCAAGCGCGCATCCAGGGTTACAAAGGGAAGGTCCTGGGGCCGGCCCCGGCTGGCCACCCAGGCTGCGGCCAGCTGAAGGGCATCCCCGGTTCGCAAGGGGTGGGCGAAGAGGAGGCGCCGTGCGGTTTTCCGCACCTCCTCCCCCGGCAACACCTCGTACCACGCCCTTTGTAACCTTTCCAGACGATCCAGGGCTTTGGCCAGGGGCGCATCCTTTAGGGTTCCCTCTCGGGCTTTGCGGGCAAGGGCGGAAACCAGTTCCAGCTCGGTTCCCCACCAGACCACCACCAAAGGATTTTCCAGATAGAGGTTCTGCACCCTTTCCGTGGCGGCCTCGAGGGCCAGAAGGGGAAGAAGAGCCGAGGCGTCCCAAAACCTCATCCTTCCTCCCGTCGCTCCTCCAAAAGGGCCTCCACCAGCCCGGGTATCCGGGGCATTTCGGCAAAGTCCAACACCTCCCCGCTCCCCGGACGCACCATTCCCAGGCGTACCAGCTCTTCCAGGCCCTCGGGCAAGGCGGCGGGCACCAGCCTGGCCACGGGTTTGCCGCGGTCTAGGATGAGGATCTCCTCCCCTGAGCGCACCTCCCTTAGGAGCTTGGAGAGGTGGGCCTTGGCCTGGCTTACCGACACCCTGCGCATAAGACCATTATAGTCGATTATAGTATGACCATGAAGGTCCTTATAGTGGCCCCCGAGGCCTATCCCCTGGTGAAGGTGGGGGGGCTCGCCGACGTGGTGGGGGCCCTGCCCAAGGCCTTAAGGCCCCTGGGGGTGGAGGCCACGGTGCTTCTTCCCTGGCACCGCTTTGTGAGGGCGCAAAGGGTGGGGGAGGTGGCCTACGCCTTCGCCGGACAGGAGGAAAGGGCTCCCCTGGGGGAGCGGTGGGAGGAGGGGGTGCGGTTTCTCCTTCTGGGCGTGCCCGGGTTTGAACGGGACCGGGTTTACGGCTACCCCGACGACGTGGAGCGCTACCTCCGCTTTGCCGTGGCGGCGGGCCGGGTGGCCCTGGGGTTTGACCTGGTCCACGCCCACGACTGGACCGCTGCCCTCCTGCCCCTTACCGCCAGGGTGCCCGCCGTCTACACCATTCACAACCTGGCCCACCAGGGCCTGGTGGACCCCGCCCTCTTCTTCCACTGGACGGGGCTTCCGTGGAGCCTTTTCCACATGGAGGCCCTGGAGTTCTACGGCCAGGTGAACCTGATGAAGGGGGGTATTGTCTTCGCCCGGGCCGTGACCACGGTGAGCCCCTCGTATGCGGAGGAGATCCAGACCCCGGAGTTCGGCATGGGGCTGGATGGGGTACTGAGGCGCCATGCGGGTAAGCTTTTCGGCATCCTGAATGGATTGGACCTCGAGGTCTTTGACCCGGCCAAGGACCCCCACCTTCCCGCCCCCTACTCCCGGGAGGATGTAAGGGGCAAGGCCCTGGCGCAAAAGGCCCTTTGGGAGCGCACGGGGCTTAAGGGGCCCCTCCTCGCCTACGTGGGCCGGCTGGACGGGCAAAAGGGCCTGGACCTTATCCTGAAGGCCATTCCCCGTTTGAAGGAGCTGGGCTTTTACCTCTTGGTCCAGGGGGTGGGGGACGAGGGTCTAGCGCAGGCCCTGAGGCAGGTGGAGGAGGAGAATCCCGGCTTCGTGCGCTTTGTGGAGGCCTACGACGAGGCCTTGGCCCGCCTGGCCTACGCGGGGGCAGACGCCCTTTTGGTGCCGAGCCGCTTTGAACCCTGCGGTCTGGTGCAGATGATCGCCCAGCGCTACGGCACCCCGCCCGTGGCCCGGGCGGTGGGGGGGCTTAAGGACACCATAGAGGATGGCCGCACGGGGGTGCTCTTCCAAACCTACCACCCCGAGGGCCTCCTCTACGGGGTCTTGCGCCTTTTCCGCTTGGGGCCGGAGGCCCTGGGCCTGAGGGGCATGGAGAAGGACTTCTCCTGGGAAGGGTCCTCTCGGGCCTACCTGGAGGTCTACCGAAAGGCCCTGGGCTAACATGGGAGGGATGCTTCAGGACCTCGAGGCCAAGGCCCTGGCGGGGGATGCGGAGGCCCAGGCCCTGCTCCACTTTCTCCGGCTCCTAAGGCACAAGGAGTACCAGGAGGCCAGGGCCTATGCGGAAGGCTTCCCCGAGGAGCTTAGGGAGAGGCTTTTAGCCGGGCTTAGCCTGCTGGAGGAAGCCCCTGAACGCCTGGAAGACCCCCTGTTCGCCGCGGAGCGGGAGGTGCTCTTGGGGGTAAGGGCCGTGAGGGAGGGGAGAAAGGAGGAGGCCGAGGCCCGTTTTCAAAAGGCCCTTGCCCTGGATCCCCATCACCACCGGGCCCTCAGCAACCTGGGCAACCTCCACCTGGAAAGGGGGGAGCTGGAGGCGGCCTTGGATCTTTACCGGCGGGCTTTGAAACTGGCCCCGGAGGACCCCCTGATCCACGAGAACCTGGCGGCCCTTTACAAGAGGAAGGGGGACCTGGACAGGATGGTAGCCCACATGAAGCAGGCCACCCGCCTCAAGATGCGCCCGCCTGTTTCCCTAGATCCCCTGACGGGAAAACCCCAGCGCCGTCCGCTTCACCGCCTTATTCCCCTTTGGGTCTGGGTGTTCCTCCTCACCCTCCTGGCCTACCTTCTCCTGAAGAAGCCCTAGGGCCTGGTCCAAGGCGCCCAGGGAACGCCCTTCCGAAAGCAGGCGTCGCCAAAGCCGCCCCCCAGGCTGCCCCCGAAAGAGGTTCATCATGTGCCTCAGCACCGCCCACGGAGGGGTACCCTTTTGCGCCTCCGCTTCCAGGTAGAGCCGCATGCGCCGGGCCACATCCAGCCGGCTTGGCCTATGCGCCAGGCCGAACACCCGCCGGTCCGCCTCCGCCAGCACGAAGGGGTCCTCGTAGACCGCCCGGCCCATCATGACCCCGTCCACCTTCTTCAGGTGGGGAAGGGCTTCCTCCAGGGTTCGCACCCCTCCGTTCAGAATAAAGGTGAGGTGGGGAAAGTCCGCCTTGAGCCGGTGGACCCAGTCGTGGCGCAAGGGGGGAACCTCCCGGTTTTTCCGGGTGGAGAGGCTAAGGAGGGCGCTACGGGCGTGGACGATGAAGACCCGCACCCCGGTTTCCGCATACGCTTCCACCCAGCGGGCGAGGAGGGGGTAGCTTTCCCCTTCCACCCCCAGCCGGAGCTTCACCGTGACGGGGATGTCCACCGCTTCCACCATGGCCTTGAGGATCTCCCTCACCCTTATGGGGTCCAGGAGGAGGCAGGCGCCAAACCCCCCCTCCTGGGCCTTTTCCGAGGGGCAACCCAGGTTTAGGTTCACCTCGTTGTATCCCCAGGCCTGGCCGATCCGCGCCGCCTCCGCTAGGCTTTTGGGATCCGAGCCCGCAAGCTGCAGGGCGATGGGGTGCTCCTCGGGGTGGAAGGCAAGGAGCTTTTCGGCTTTTCCCCGGAGCACCGCCTGGTCCACGGTCATCTCCGTGTAAAGCCGCACCTTGCGGCTGATCTGGCGGACCAGGTAGCGGAAGTGCCGGTCCGTCCGGTCCACCATGGGGGCCACGGATAGGCGGTGGTCAGACACCCTGCAAGACCTCCTCCGGGGACAGGATTCTGGGCTCGCGGAAGGCGATGTCCTCTTCTTCCCCTTCCTCGATCACCTCGAGGCCCGGGTATTTTGCCCGGAGCAACTCCACCAGCTCTTGCACCAGGTCCTCGGGGGTGCTGGCGGCGGAGGTGATGCCCGCGCTTTCGGCACCCTGAAGCCACTCCTCCTGGAGATCCTTGGCGCTTTCCAAGCGGTAGGCTCTGCCGGTAAGGCTTTGGGCCAGTTCCAAAAGGCGCATCCCGTTGGAGGAGTGGGGGCTGGTGAGCACCAGGAAGAGGTCCACGTGGGGGGCGATGCGCCGCACCGCCTCCTGACGGTTCTGGGTGGCGTAGCAAAGGTCCTTTCGCCTGGGCACCACCAGCTTGGGGAAGCGGGCCTTGAGGATCTCTATGGTCTTTAAGGTGTCCTCCACGCTCAGGGTGGTCTGGGTGAGGACCACCACCCGTTCCGGGTCGGGGACCTCCACCGTGCGCGGGTCCGCCAGGCGGGGGTCCTTGCCCACGTGGGTGTGCACCGCCACCAGGATGGTCCTTTCCGGGGCCTCCCCGTAAGTGCCCTTCACCTCCTGATGGTCGGCGGAATCCCCCACCAGGAGGATCCAGTACCCTTCCTGGGCATAGCGCCTGGCCTCGATGTGCACCTTGGTGACCAGGGGACAGGTGGCGTCCAGGATGTGGAAGCCCATCTCCGCCGCCTGCCTGCGCACGGCCGGAGGGTGGCCGTGGGCGGAAAAGACCAGGGTGCCCGCCAGGGGCCTTTCCCGGCGAAGGCTATCGATCTCGGAAAGGTCCTCCACGAAGTGCACCCCCTTGGCCCTAAGCCGCTCCACCACCGCCCGGTTGTGGACGATCTCGTGGTACACCACCAGTTCCCCCTGGGGTTTCAGGGCCTCCGCCCAGCGCTCCACCGTCTGGATGGCCATCACCACCCCGGCGCAGAACCCCCTGGGCCGGGCCAAGTAGAGGCGCTTTAGCCCCCTCTCCATGCCCTCCATTCTAGGCGTCCGCCTCCTGTGCCTTTGTGTCCTGGGCGAGGAGCCTTTCCGCTACCTCCCGGGCAAAGGGGGTCTTGGCCCTTTCCAGGGCCTTCCTGGCGGTTTCCCGCCCCTTGCCCCCAGGGCGGAAGCCCTCCTGGGCCAGGGCCAGGAGGGCCAAGGCGGTGGCGGGGAAGGGGAGGCCCTTCTTTTCCAGAAGCCCTAGGCCCTCCCCGTAGCGGTGGAGGGCCTCCCGGTAGGCCCCCCTTAGGAGGGCCTGGCTGCCTTCCTGGAAGGCCCGGGCTACCCTCAAGAGGCCTTCGGCCTCGGCCGGGGGTTCTCCTTCCTGGGCGGAGAGGTGGGCCGCCTCGAGGAGCCTTTCCAGGGCCAGGGTTCGCTCCTCCTCGGGCAGAAGGGGGGAGTATTCCCGCTGGAAAAGGGGGGCGAACCAGGAGAGGCGGAGGGGTTTTCTCAGGCGAAAGGTTTCCCCTTGGGCTTCCACCTCCTGGTCCAGGGCCTTGAGCAAGGGCACCAGCTTGGGGAAGCGGGCCCGCACCTCCTCCCGCCGGGCTTCTCCCCTTAGGGCCAGGAAAAAGAGAAAGGCCTCTACTCCTTCCACGCCTCCACTTCCTTGTAGTGCACCAAGGCGGCGAAGAGGGGAGAGGACCCCTCGGCCACGGAGAACTTCACCTCCACCAGGACCACGTCCTCGGGAAGCTCCTCCACGAAGCGGTTGAGCCTTTCCTGAAAGATATCGGGATCGTTGGCGGTGATCACCTTGAACCGAACCCCCTGCATGGCCCCATTATGCCCTGCGCTCCACCAGGGCGGTGAGGAGGTTTTGCAAATGGGAGGCGGCCTCCCGTCCGGGGAGGGTGTCCAGGTAGGGAATAAGGGCACCCAGGCCCTCTTGGGCAAGTCTCTTGGCCTCCTCCTTGGCCCAGGCCACGGCTCCGGAGACCAGGAGGTTTTGCCAGAGCCAGCGCACCTCGGCCTCGGGCTTGGCCTCCCGGGGAAGGCTTAAGAGGGCCTCGGCCCGGGCGCGCTCCTCCTTGGGGGCTTCCTGGAGGTAGCGGATCAGGATCAGGGTGCGCTTGCCCTCGTAGAGGTCCCCGGCGAGCTCCTTGCCGTAAGCCTGGTCCCCCTCGAGGTTGAGGACATCGTCCATGATCTGGAAGGCTATCCCCAGCTTTAGCCCTGCTTCCTCGTAAAGGGCAGGGGGCGTTTTCCCGGAAAGCAGGGCTCCAAGCCTCAAGGGAGCCACGGCGGTGTAGTAGGCGGCCTTGTGGACCACCATGCGGAGGTAATCCTCCGGGGCCAGGTCCAGGCGGCCGGAAAGGGTCCAGAGGAGGTCCAGGTGTTGCCCGTAGGCGGTGCGGCGCACCACCTGGTGGAACTCGGCCAGCACCTCCGGTCCAAAGAGGCCTTCGTTCAAGCCCCGGATCAAAAGCCCCCACATCTCCCCGTGCAGGGCATCCCCGGCGTTCAGGGCCAGGGGCATGGGGTAGAGGCGGTGCAGGGCGGGCCTTCCCCGGCGCTCCTCGGAGCCATCTTCGATGTCGTCGTGGATGAGCACCCAGTTTTGGAAAAGTTCCAGGGCAGTTCCTGCCCAAAGGCTGGCCTCGAAGGAGGCACCGTGGGCCAGCCCCGCGTAGACGGTGAGGAGGCCCCGGAGCATTTTGCCGCCGCGGCCGGGGTACTCCCGAAGGAGCGCCTGGTAATCGGGATCGGCGTGGGCTAGTCCGGCAAGAAGACGCTCTTGGAGGGCTTTTTTCACTTCCTCAGGTGCAGGGGTCATGCTATACACTTTAGGCCATGCGCGGTTACGCCTTGGGCCTTTTCGCCCTCAACCTCCTCACCCTTCTTTGGGGCACCACCTTTGTGGTGGTCAAGGGGGCGGTAGGGGAGATGGCCCCAAGCCTCCTGGTCTTCCTGCGCTTTCTTTTGGCCAGCCTTTTCTTCCTCCCCTGGGCCTTTCGCCTGCCCAAGGGGGTGTGGGGCCCGGGGATGGAACTGGCCTTTTGGCTGCTTCTGGGCTATGCCTCCCAGGCCATCGGCCTCATGCACACCTCGGCGAGCCGTAGCGCCTTTATCACTGCCCTGAACGTGGTCTTGGTGCCCTTGATCCTGGGCCTGGTGGGCCGGAGGCTTGGGAGCGTGTGGCTGGCGGCCCTTTTGGCCTTTTTGGGCGTGGGGTTTCTTTCCTACGATCCCCGCCAGCCTCCCCTGAACGTGGGGGATCTCTGGACCCTCCTCACCGCATTCACCTACGCTCTATACATCGTGCGCCTCGAGGTGCACGCCAAGGCCTTTCCCTCCTTGCCCCTCACGGCGGTCCAGATCTTCGGCACGGCATTTCTTGCCCTGCCCTGGGCCCTTTGGGAGGGGGTGAGGTGGGAAGGGATACCCTGGGGTGCCGTCCTCTACCTGGGGGTGGTGGCCACGGCCCTCACCACCTGGCTCCAGACCTGGGGACAGAGGTACGTGCCCGCGCCCCAGGCGGCCATCCTTTACACCATGGAACCCGTCTGGGCTACCCTTTTTGCCTTCGCCGTCTTGGGGGAAAGGTTGGGCTTTCTGGGGGGCCTTGGGGCCTTTCTGGTGGTCCTGGCCACCTTCCAGGCTATCCGCCGATCCCCAGCATGACCCGCTTCCTCAAGGTGGGGAGGGTGTTGCCGAAGGCGGGCTTGCGGTTGGTGGCGATCAGGATGGCATCCACCAGGGCTTCCACCGGTTCCTTTGCGGCAAAGGCCCAGGAGATATCCATCTCCAGATCGGTAAGGAGGCAGGGCCTGAGCTTTTTGTCGGAGGTAAGGCGGAGCCGGGAGCAGTTGGAGCAGAAGGGCTCGGTCACAGGGTTGATGAACCCCAGGGTGCCCATGGCCCCCGGGATCCTGAAGACCCGGGCCGGGGAGGTGGGGTCATGGGGAACGGGTTCCAAGGGGCCAAAGACCGCCTCGATCCGCGCCCGGATCTCCTTCCCTGACACAAAGCGGCGGCGGTACTCCTCGGGGTCGGAGTTGTCCAGGTGCATGTACTCGATGTAGCGCATGTGCAAGGGACGGTCCAGGGAGAGGCTGGCTAGGGGCACCACCTCTTCCTCGTTCATCCCCCGGATGACCACGGCGTTGAGCTTGACGGGGTGAAGCCCCAGTTCCAAGGCGGTCTCTATGGCCTGTAAAACCCGCTCCACCTTTCCCCCACGGGTGATGCGGGTGAAGACCTCGGGGGTGATGGCGTCCAAGGAGATATTCACCCGGTTCAGGCCTGCTTGCACCAGCTCCTTGGCCCTTTTGGGAAAGAGGAGGCCGTTGGTGGTGATGGCCACGTCCTCGATGCCCTCCTTGCTCCGGGCCCGCTCGATCATCTGGGGAAGCTCCT